>PMJE01000544.1:0-10055 GCA_003157315.1 Myxococcales bacterium
CACCACGCGGTAGTCTCGAAAGAGACCCCAGGTTCCGTACACCACAGCACTACTCCACCGCTTCCAGCCGAATCCCTTGCGCTTGCACTTCTTGGCCGCCAGTCGCCTCACCTTGCGTTCGACCTCGTACTTGATCTTGCCGAACGCCCGCCCCGAGTTGCCGACCCGAAAGTAGTTCACCCAACCCCGCAGGACCGGGTTCACCTGCGCCACCGCCGCTTGCATGGGCAAGTGGCGGCTCCGGAGAACGTCTGTCGTCAGCTACGTCCTCGAATTGCCGAGCTATTCCCCATCTGCCGGGTGAACCCGACCGATCGACTCAGCCTTCGATGACTCTCGGCCCTCGCGGCCCGAAGAGGCGGCGGGCAAGCTCTGCCAGCCAACGACTCTCGGGTGTGGTCGACACGCGCAGCTCGCTGGCGCGCGCGCCCTTGAGCAAGCCAGCTATCTCGGGGCAACGGTCGGAAAGCTGTTCCAGGATGCAGAACATGGTGGCGTGGCCCAGGCTGGCGCCCGTGCCCTCGGACCACGCGCGCACGGCAGCCGCAAACGCGGGCTCAGGCGGCAGCGGCTCTTCCACATCGTTGGGCGGCCCGAGGTGGTTGATGGCGTCGATCACGTGGTGGCGACGGTCGCGATAGTTGAGCGGCCGCAGTTGCTCGGGCGCAAGCGGGCTGCCGATGTAGACGTCTTGCTGGCCCATGCCCACGGGAAAATCGATCTCGTGGGCAACTGGCGCCACCGGTAGGCCGCCCACGAACCGCACGGGCACCACCGGCCGCCCCAGCGCAAGCGCCATGTCGACAAAGGCGCCAGAAAGCTTGCGCACCGGCGTGCGACAACTGTGCGCCATGACTCCCTCGACATGGACCATCACGCTGCGTCCGCTGGCCGCCATCTCGGCTGACATCTCCCGGATGATTCCGGGCAGCGAGGCGCTGTTGCTGCGGTCGAAGTACTGCGACATGCGCGGGCTGCGCAGCCCTGGGTATGAGAACGCGTGCTGCATGAACTGGTCGAGCCATGAAGCCTGATTCTCTACGCGCGCGAGCGTGAGCAAGGGCGCGCCCATCCACGCCGAGGCTACTATGGCGAAGATGGTGGATTCGACCGTCACCTGGTGGTTGGCAAGGAAGATGACCCCGCCTGAACGAACCGCGTGCAGAGCCTCGGGATCCGTGAGGTGAAGTTGCCGCAGAAAACGCAGGACCAGGCCGCGACATATGTCTTCGACCGGCGGAGCCGTCCCTGCCAGTAGAGCGCGCCAGTAATCGCGCGTGGCTGGCAGCAGTTCCGCGGCGGTCTTCGATCGGGCGGCCCAACCGCCCGCCCCGGAATTGTCGCGTGGGGAGCCCGCCGGCGCACCATCGCGGGAGGGCATGGGAACCCTTTGAGGGTTCCCATGTGAAGTGGCATCTACGATCTTCATTCCGATTCCCGCCACCTGGTAGATGCGCTTGCCGTCAACCCAAAGCGATGCGTCCGCTACCGCGAAAAGTCCGGCGGCGTCGCGACCCTGCTCGGTAATCTCCATGGTGATGGTGATCAGGCGATTGTGCGGCACCACCTGGCCGCGGTACTTCCAGGTTACCGCCCGGCCGGGCTCGATGGGTGCAAAGCGCGGATGCGACAGCCCGTCGGCGAGCCCGGTGTGCAGCATGTGGAACTGCAAGAGCTGCAGCATGGCCTCCAGACCCAGCGAGCCCGGCTGCACCGGGTCCTGGAAGAAGTGCGCCTTGAAGAACCACTCGGCCGGGTTCACGTCCTTTTCCGCGCGCACAAAGCCCAGCCCGGCGTGGCCGCCGCACAGATCGCAAGCAGTCACACGGTCGAGCATGAGCAAACCGGGCTCGGCCAGGCGCAGCGAGCCTTGGAAATAGCGAGCTGGACGCGCGGTCAGATCGACGAGAAAGTCAGAGACGGCGTCCAATTCTGCACTCTGCTCGGCCGTGCTAGGCAGGCCGGCCTGATTCACGAAGGTCTCCGCAGGAAAGAAACCGAAACCGGTCTGCATCTCATAAACCGGAGTCTCACCCAGCAGGCAACGCACGCGAAAAGATTCCAGGATCATTCCGCCCGAACGCGAGACGCTCGCGAGCGTCGCAATGGTGCGCAGAGGACCGGCCGCGGGCGCCACCTCGGCCAGCATCTGGCTGGTGCCATCGAGATTGCGGAACGCGAGATCCTGGTCGGTGCCGAGCGCACTGCCCACGAAGCTGGCCAGCCAACCACAAGGTTGCAGCGCCGCCTCCAGCAACACGCAGAAGGGCATTACCGGATGGCCGTTTTCCGCGAAATACCAGGCCTCGGCCGGCACGTCGTATTCGACCTCGATGGTGGCGCCGGCCTGGCACACGCCCATCTCGCCCTCGATGCGCACCACGCGGCTCATGAAGTGGTAGGGCGGGCCGGGCAGGCGTGCAACCCGGCGGGGTCCGTCGAAGCACTCGTACATGGGTCCGAACGCATCTGAGGGTTTGCCCCAGGCGCAAGCGATCAGCGAGCGCTGGTCGAAGCGAAAGCCGTTCACCCCGGCCACCGGCCGGGATTCCGCGCCCTTCTGCACTAGCTCGGGGTGGCTCGACAACGGCCAGTCGGGCACCAGGCGCAAACCGACCCGGCGCGCGTGAAAGGCCTTTAGCCCGTCGACCGTGCCCAACAGGTCCGCGTACACCGTGGGCAGCGGGCCGTCGTGCACCTCCTCGACGAACATCTCGCACACCAGCTCCTTCGAGGTGGGGACCACCTGGCCGCGACACTGCAACCGGTACATCTCCTCGGGCACGGGCTCGAAGCGCCAGCCGTCGCGGGCCAGGGTGTAGCCCATGCCCGCCAAATAGATGGCCATCATTTGCAGGCAGCCCTCGAACATGAGGGTGCCGGGCATGCATGGATCATTCTTGAAGTGGCCGGCGAAAAACCAATCGTCGGGCCGGATGGGCGTGACGGCGCGCAAGTAACCACGCTGCCAGGGTCCGCCTTTCGGATCGAAATCGAGCACGCGCTCCACCAGCAGCATCTTGTCGTTCTGGATGGCGGGCGTGCGCACATGGGCCTGGCCAGCTTCGAAACCGGGGCCGAAACACGCAAAGAGATCGCCCTCGGAAAACGCGCGGACATCTTCAGCGGAGAATTGCCGCCGCGTACAAATCACCGCGGGCGGGTCCAGGCGTGCGTCGCTCCTGATCTGCTGGCCCGCGGGCGTCCACAGCACGCCGGCCGACTGGTCCAGCTCTTCTGTGGTGAAGAAACCCGCCTGGCCATGGCGCACGGTGAGCGCCGGGCGGCCGTCGACGGTGCAGTCATAGTGAAAGAAGAACAGGCGGACTTCGCCCTGGCGCGCGTGGCTGTCCACATGGATATCGTAGCGAAGCGTTTCGCCCAGCCGAGGCAAGCTACCGTGGTAGGTCAGCTCGCAACCCAGCAGGCGATACCGGCGCCGTCCCTGGTTGAGACGATCGACGCCAAGGTACGAGATGAGAAACAGGTCGGCCTGCCCGGCCTCGATCATGATCCCCGCGGGCATGAATCCGCGATGCAGAAACCACGAATCCTCGCGCACGTCCGTCTCGGTCCACACCGTGCCCAGCCCCATCGATCCGGCCAGCGCGTCCACGCCCACCACCCGATCGGCAAGCAGCAGGGGCGGCTCGGGCATGCGCACCTGGACCGCGTGTCCGTCCTGTGACCTGAATTGTGGACCAAACAGATCCGAGATGCGGCCGGCGGCGTGCGTCTCCAGATCGCGACGTGAAAATGCAAGACCACGCGACTGCCCTGGCTTCGTCGAGTGGCTATCCGGCTCGCTCGCGCTCGACGACGCGATCATGGCCGCGCTGGCCGGGTTCATTACTTTTTGGATTGCCGGGAAAGACGTGGCAGTTGCGCAAGCAGGCCCCGCGCCCAGCAGAATCCCAAGCGCCCGCTGGCGGCCTTCGAGAAACTGCCGGTGTGCCGCGCTCTGCTGGGTCAAGTGGTCCTGGTGGGCCTGCGCGATCTGCTGCCGGTAGGCCAGCACCCGGCCGAGGACCTCGGCCATCGGCCCCTGCAATGCTGGCGCAGCGACGGGCGCAGACGGGCCTACGGCAGCTTGCGCGCCGCCACTGTCTTGCAAGACCGGCGGCAACCAGGGGGCAGACAGCATGATCTGTACTGGCAGCTCGCTGCTGGCTGCCGCCTCCGCCTGGTGCGATACCAACGTCGGCAGCGTCGGTTCTGGCCGGTGCGCTGCAAGCACAAGCAGCGGTGGCTCAGGCAGACGCGCACTGGCACGCAGAGCCGCCAAGAATGCTGGTCCATCGTCGGGCGACACACCGTCCAGTGGGCGGGGCAGATCCGCGGGAGGCTCCTCGATGAAGGTGTGGGCTTCTTGCCCGCCCAAGCCTTGGGTCACGATCAAAGCACTGAGCGACGCTTTGCCCTTCCAGGGCGTTACGGTACCGGCTCCAATCGTGCCCGGCAGCACGCGATGGCCGCAAGTAAGCGCCGCAGCAGCTACGTGCAGGAGCCCCGAGGCCGCGTGTGCGTGACCAAAGAGAGGGCGCAGGCTCAACCCATCACCGTCGCCCAGGCGCAAACCTGGCTTCTTGCCACGTTCGTCGCCGAGAACCGCGAGCACCTGGTCCCCGTCGCGACGGATGTCGTCGAGCCGCTTGAGTACCAGCACCACCGCCGCATCGCCAGCCTGCTGCCGATCCGCGGAAAGGCACGCAGCGGCGGCGCTTCTGTGCACAGGCTCGGCCGACAGGTCGACCGCGGCCACCAGTGCGGCGTCGATCTCGCCCTGCTGCAAAGCCCGGCGCGCGATCTGCAGGGCACGAATGCCGGAGAGCTCCTCGCCCGACACGCTGAGGCTGGGGCCACAGAAATCGAACTGACTGTTCAGGCGATTACTCACGATGTTGGGCATGGCGCCGATGACGCCCGCCGCGCCGAGGAGAGGCACGAACCCGTCGCGCGCAGACGGCACCCAATTTTTCGACGCGCCCAAGGTTTCGGCCCAGCCCGCCACGCGCCAGCGTGCCCCG
The DNA here is from genome assembly GCA_003157315.1 of Myxococcales bacterium. The sequence goes on from PMJE01000544.1 coordinate 5,028, forward strand.
TGGCGCGCGATCTCGGCATCGCACTGCATGCCGACGATGACGGAGGTTCGCTCACGCGGCAGGGTCGATGCCACTTGCTCCACTGCCTCGCGGGCCGCGGCCAGCACCAGAAGCTGCTGGGGCAGGGTCTCTTCCAGATCCTTGGGGGGAAAACGCAAGCCTGCCAGCGCGAGCGAAACCTGGTCGGCAGGCGCGCTATCGTCCTGCAACTGCGACTGCCCCGTGAAAAGCGCCTCGGCAAAGTCAGCCGCGCACTTTCCCTTGGCGACCCTTGCGCCGATGGCGATGATGCCCACGCCGGGGGACGCCGCGCCCGCCTTGCCGTGCGGGCGCGCGAGTCTAGCCGAAGGCTCCTCGACGATGAGATGCGCGTTGTTGCCGCCGAAACCAAAGGCGCTGACCGCCGCGCGCCGCGGGACGGGATCGTTCCACGGCTCGGCCGCGCGCAACACACGCAGGGGCGTACCGTCGAGCACCGGCGTGATGCTGTCGAGCGAGGGCGTGGGCGGTCGCACACCGGCGCGAAACGCGCCCAAGACCTTGATCAAGCCAGCCGCGCCTGCCGCGGTAATCAGGTGGCCCAGGTTGGCCTTGAGCGAACCGATGGGCAGGGGCTCGCGGCGGCCGGCGCACACCTCGGCCAGGGCACGAATCTCCACCGCATCCCCCACGCCGGTGCCGGTGGCGTGGCATTCCACCAGAGAAACGTCGGATGGTGAAAGCTCAGCCGCTGCGTAGGCCGCGCGCAAGGCCCGCACCTGGCCTTCTTGCGAGGGAACCAGCAGGCCGCGGCCGCGGCCGTCGTTGCCGAGGCCGATGCCTCGAATCACGCCGAGAATGCGATCGCCATCGCGGCGGGCATCTTCCAGGCGTCGCAGGGCGAGCAAGGCCGCGCCCTCGGCTGGGATCAGGCCATCAGCCTCGGCATGGAAGGGCCGGCTGCATCCGGTCGGGCTGAGCGCGCCCAAGGCGGTGAAGCCCTGATGGATGAAGAGATCATCGGCGCGATTCACCGCTCCGGCCAGCATCAGATCCGCGCGGCCGTCGTGAAGAAAATCGCAGGCCAGCTTGATGGCGTAGATCGAGGAGGCGCAAGCCGCATCGAGGGCGAAAGCGATGCCACCCAAGCCCAAGGCATGGGCGAGAAAGTGTGCGGGTAGCCCCGACATGAAGCGGTTGCGCGGGTCCACGGTTGCCAGCGTCAAGCGGTCGAAATCTTGCTGGCGCTGCAGCAGCCGCTTCAGCCAGAAGCGTTCCGCAAAGTGCGACAGCGAGGATGAGGGATAGGAAAGGTTGCCGACCACCGCCCCGGCGCGGGCCTTGTCGCCACGAAAGTGAGCCTCGCGCAAAGCCTCGCGCCCGGCATACAACAGCCAATGGAAGAGGGGATCGAGTGAAGCGATCTCTTGCGCAGGCACAGCGAAGCCCTGGGCATCAAAAACCTTGTCGAAGCCCTGCACGTAGCCGCCGCGATCGTGCAGCGTCCGATCGCGCGCGTCCCTTGCATTCGCGGCCAGCACCAACGCCTTGTCGATGCCCCAGCGGCCCACTGGCGCAGGCCCGAGCACGACCTGGGCTTGCAGCACCAAGTGCCACAGCTCGTCGGGCGACAGCGCTCCCGGCAGGACGCAGCCCTGCCCGACGATGGCAATTGGCGCAAAACTCATGAGCGGGCGGGCGAGCCGTTCCCGGCGCGCCGTCGCGGAGCAGGCGCAGCAGGCGCACCGGCGGGATGCTCGTCGCGCGGGAGCGCATGCACTTCGATGCCGCGCAACTCGGCCACCACGCTGCCGTTGCTGGCCAAGAGCACGGCATCGGACACGGCCCGCTTCTGCGAAGCCTCGCGGCCCACCAGCACGCAGCGGATGCTCCCGGTCGCCGGGCCGGTGTGATAGATGTGCAGACTGGAAATGGCGGTGGGTAAAGCGGCGGCGCCCAGCTTGCGCTGCGCCCACAGCACCGCCGCTTGCAAGCCACCGTCAAGCAATGCCGGATCGAGTTGCCACGGACCAGGCCACCCCCGCGCGGCGACACCCTCCAGGGTAGCGGTCAGCCCGCCATCGCCGATCCCGTCGACCGAGCGAATCACTTGAAAAGCGGGGCCGTGAAACAGAACCTCGCCGTCGTAGATTACGCTGGACCAGGGCAGAAGGTCGCTGGGCGGGGTCAGGCTGCGGTCAGGAAGCGGAGACCGCTCTTTCATTTCGCAGATGGCCGAGTAGTGGCGAGTGCCATCCGCGCCNNCCGCTCGGCGGCACCGTCGTCGAAGTGGCCGAGGCGTATCCCGCGCAGCACCTGCAACTCGCGGCAGGCGGCCAGGGTGAGGTCCGGGCGGCAGGCCCGCGCCGCGCGGGCAAACCATTCCAGCACCAACGCCACCGGTACGACCACAGCGCCGCGCACGCGATGCCCGTCGAGAAAAGCCCAGCGCGCGCGGTCGACCACGAGCTCGGCTTCGATTTTCAGCGCCACGGCTGGCTCAACCAGGCCGTGTCGGGAAACCGCTCCCCCGATCACGACCTCGGCGTCGCCTCCCGCGCATAGCTCGTCACGCATGAGGCAGGCTCCCTCGGCAAGCGGTATCAGCGACACGCCCATCCCAGCGAAGTGCGCGCGTATCGAGGCGTCCACCATGCCGCCGTCCCAGGGCCCCCAGCCCAGGGCACGCACCAGGCAACGCGGCCCACGCCGACGCTGTTCAAGCGCGGCGACCTTGTTGAGCACCTCGTTGGCCATGGCGTAGTCCGCCTGGCCCTGGTTGCCTGAGTGGCCAGCCACCGACGAGAAGAGCAACAGAAATGCCAGCTCGTCGTCGGCCGTGGCATCAAGCAGCGCGCGCAGTCCCACCACCTTGGTGCGAAACACCTTGGCGAACTGGGCATCGGTCTTGTCCGCGATGAGCTTGTCAGCCAAGGCGCCTGCGCCGTGGATGACGCCGGTGATGGAACCCCAACTCGCGCGGGCCTGCGCCACCGCATCGGCCACTGCGCTCGCGTCGCTGACGTCCACAACAAGATAGCGCGCCTCGCCGCCGACGCTGCCGATGGCCTGCAGGGTGCGGCGGATCTCGCGCCCGGCCAGAATGGCGGCCACACGGCTGCCCAGCTTGGCTGGGCTGGCGGTCTCACCTTTGCCCTTGGCTTCGGCCAGCAGCACGCGCTTGAGCTCCGCATCACTTTCGACCCCGTGACAGCACGCGGGCTCGTCTTCCATCGGGGTGCGGCCGAGCAAGAGAAAGCGGCAACGGGCAGCGCGCGCCAATTCAATCACGCAGGCCGCGGTCACGCCGCGGGCCCCGCCCGAGACCACGACCACCGACTGCGAATCGAGCGGCAGTGGCGATAGCGCTGGCAGCGGAGCAGGAACCGTTTGCAGCACCACCCGCGTTCCCTCGACCGGAAGGCCCACTTCGCGCTCGACGCCGCCTGACAGCAACTCCGCGCACAAGGCATCGGCCACCTCGTCGGGCGAACGGCCCACGCGGCCGATGTCGATGGCGCGCACATGCGCCGAGGGCCACTCGAGCGCTGCGGTTCGCGCCAAGGCCGCCGACCCCGCCAGCCAGGCGCGCTCGCAGCCCGACAGGCCGAAGTCCCCGCCGGTATCCTGCACGGTAACGAAGGTTCCACCCTCTTTGGCAAAACGGGATGCCACCGCACGGGCCGCGCGCAGCGATTCGCGATTCACCGCCACAACGTCTTCGATGCAGGGGGCGGCGCGCAGGCCACCCAAGAAGATGACGGCATCGGCGTCGGCCGGGATTTCGTGAACCAGCCGAGCCATGGCGCCGTAGCCGCTGAGCTTCTCGACCAGGGCCGCCGCCACGCCGGCGCCGTCGTCGGTCACCACTAGATTTCGTGCTGCCACCAGCCCGGGCGTGGCCAGTCCCAGGGCCGGGGCAGGCACCGCGCGCAGCGCGAATCGCCCGATCGACGGCTGGACCATCGGCGCCGGACTCGCCGCCGGCGACGCCTCCACCACCACGTGACCGGCCGGCGCTTGGGACGGGACGCTGGTAGGTCTTGTCTCGCTGGCGGCCGCGCAGCCCGCTTGCTCACCCAGATACGCGACCATCTCGCGCAAGCTGCGCATACCGGCCATGCGCGCAGCACTGACCTCGGGCAGGCCGGGCGCCTTCTCCGTCACGGCTGACAGAATCTCTACCCGCTTGATGGAATCGACGCCGAGATCGGTTTCGAGGTCCATGTCCAGACCCACCATTTCCGCCGGATAGCCGGTCTTGGCCGCCACCACGCTCAACATGAGAGCCTGCAGGTCCGCAAGGGAAATGGCTACTGGCATCGCCGTGACTGGGACTTTGCGCGGCAAGGCGGCGGACGGGGGCAAAGCTGCCGCCGGCGCGGAGGTGGGAAGCGCAGGCGCAACCGGCGTGGCCGGGCTGGCAATCGCTGGGGGCGCTGGTGCCATCGTCGCTGGGACGGACGGGGCGACGCCCGGCACCCAAGCCGGCATTTCGTCCAGGCTAGGCACCGACGATAGCAGGGAAGTGCCGCCCAACATGCTGGCCAGGTTGGCCAGTGAAGTCTCAGACGCGCGCAAGAACGCCGCGTGTGACTCGGCCATGGCGCGCTGGAAGACCGCGTGGGCCTCCGCGGTCTGGCGCTGGCTTTCCTGAAAGGCGTGCACCCAGGCGAGCTGCACGGCTGGATCGCCGCCGGCCGCTGCAGCGGGCGCCGAGGGCAGCGCGGGCGCCGGGGCCGCGTGGCTGGTGGCTTCGGCGGGCGGCGAAGGGGAATTGGGCTTGGGCACTGCGACTGCTCCTTGCACGGGCGGATAGATCTTCCCGTAGCTCGATCCGTTCAGCTTGAGAGTCATGGCGGGCCTGCGGCGCGCGCGCGGGTCGGCCATCGGCGCGAACTCGGCCCAGAGCTTGGCATAGTCCACGCCTACCCCCGCGACCGACAGCAGCGTCAGCCCCTGTTGCAGGCTGGCCCAGCCCGGCCGTCCCTTGCGGTCGAGCGCGATGGCCCGATGTGGGCGCGATTTCAGAATATGGCCGGCCAGCCC
>PMJE01000544.1:10074-10201 GCA_003157315.1 Myxococcales bacterium
ACTGGGATCGACGGTGCCGCCAAAGGCACGCCCCGCAAGAACTCGCGCAGTGGTTGCGCGGCCGGGCTGACCAGATGCGAGTGGAAAGCAGTCGCGACTTCGAGCCGCGTCGCCGCCATGGCTTTTT
>PMJE01000058.1:0-1448 GCA_003157315.1 Myxococcales bacterium
TCCGCTTCGTCGAGCTTGCCCATCTGCTGCAGCACCTCGGCTAGCGCAGCCGTGACCTCAACCCGCGCCGGGCCATCATCCAGCGCTTGCTCGCGCAGAACCAGACATTCGGCCAACTGGGTTTCCCGGTGCAGCGCCTGCAGACCCTCGACCAGCAGGTAAACCGGTGCCCCGTCGGGCTCAAGCGCAAGGGCTGCGGCCAGGGAGGTCTCAACCTGCTCCGCTTGCCCCGCCGCCTGCGCTGCCTGTGCGATGCGCAGGTGGGCCTCGCCCATCACGGCGATGCTGCACCCCGGACGGGTGAGCAGCTCGCGATACTCACGCTGNNGCCAAGCCGCGCCTCCGCATTGCCCAGGTCCAGATCGAGCAGCACCTGATAGGTGGCTAGCGCGTCCTTTTCGTCCTGCAGCCTGTCTCCCAACACCGAGCCCAGCCGCTGCAGCAGCGCCTTGGCCTCTTCCGGCCTGACCTCAGCCAACCGCCGGTGCAACACCTCGGCCAGCCCAGCCCAGTCGCCGGTCTCGTCAGCGATCGCCTCCAAAGCATCGAGCGCCGGCGCGCAAGTCGGATGCACACGCAACGCCGATTCCAGCAGGCTCACCGCCTCCTCTGCCGCCGGCGAAGTCTCGTGCACCAGCCGAGCCGCCTCACAGAGGTGCGCCGCCCGCTGTTCGCCCGAATCGGGGGTGCGCGCATCGGCTGCCCAGGCCGCCAGGGCTTGCGCCACCGCCGCGGCGTCGCCCCGTTGCGCGTGGATGTCCACCAGGCGCTGCCAGGCGGCCTGCGCGATGGGTCCCGGCGCTTCACCCTGCAGACAGTCGTTCAACCATTCGATGGCAGCCTCCTCGTCCCCCAACACCAAACAAAGTGCGGCCATCTGGCGCGCCGCCTCGGCACGCGGCACAACCGGATCGGGCCAGGTTTCACGCAAAAGCAGGTCGTCCAGGCTATCCACCGCCTTGGCGCAAAGATCCGGCTCGCCTGATGCCACTGCCAGCTCGGCCATCTCGATGGTGGCGCCCACGTCGTCTGCCGATCCGGCCCCGGCGTCCAACCCCCGCCGCCCCAGCATAGGTAGGATCTCGTCCCAGCGACCTTCCACCCCAAGACGCAAGGCCAGGGCCCGAACTGCGGGGCCAATCCTCAGGCGTTGGCCGAGCGACTCTTCCAGCACTCTGCCGGCGCGGTCCATCTCCTCGGCCCGTGCCCATTGGCGCGCCGCCGCCAGCAAGGCAGCAGCCCGATCCATGCGCGAGCCGTCGCTGCTGTCCGCCAAGTTTTCAAACGCCTCGGCCGCCTGCACCGGACGACCATCCTCGCTCGCGGCGACCGCTTCGGCCAGTTGCGCGCTGGCCAGCCCCGGCCAGCGTTGCAGCGCAGCCGCGGCGGTGGTCTCAGCCTCGGGCAAGGTTTCCGCCGCCGAGGTGAGCAGACTCAGCAGGCGAGCG
>PMJE01000058.1:1590-4463 GCA_003157315.1 Myxococcales bacterium
TCCAAGTGCCGGCGCTCGGGCATCCGCCACCCGTACATGGGCAAGAGCGCAAGCAGGGCCAACTCGCGCACATTGATCTCCAAGTCGGTCGCGCCCTCGAGGTGCAGCAGCGGCGCCACGCCCTCGTCAGGCTGGCGCGAAGGAGCAGCGCCGAGAGCGGTGAAGAGTGCGGTCACCAGCAAGGGTGAGGGCACGGGAAGGAAGCCGTACACCCGCACGTCGAACATGGAGAGGCGGGCGCAACCCGGCTGCACCATGGTGAGCGCGCCGGTGGCGGTGAACTCGGCCTCCCGATCCCCGAGCACGGCCCGCGCCCCGATGCGAACCAGNNTCGGCCGCGAACGACACCGCCATCTCGCGCAGCTTGAGGCGATGATTCTTGAAGCGGGTCACTCCCCCGGAGAGATCGAACGGGAAGCGCAGGTCGGGTATTTCCAACTCCAGCTTGTCCACCCGGCCAAACGCAGAGAGGTCCCGCCCGGCCAAGCTGAGAAGGCCTCGCCCCTCGACAAAGGTAAGTCGGAATGCCCCTTCGGTGTCAGCCATGATCCGCCTTGACACCGTCATTGTAGAACAGGCGGCCGCGGCGTCCACCGAAGGTGACAAGAAGCAAGACGCTGAACAAGACGCCCAGCGCCGCGCTGAGCAGGGGCACTTGAATCACTAGGGTGGAGGCCAGTTGGGCCAAATCAGCCGAAGCGGGCGGCGTGTCCCCGGTGCGTGCGTGGGCCTGGGCGGCCACCTGCTGCAACGCCGGCAGCAAGTCCGCCACCCGACCACGCACCGCCGTGAGCACGAAGAGCCAGCTGCCCGCGTGCAAAGCCATTCCGATCCAAGCGGCAAGCACGCTGGCACTGCGAGCCCGAGGATCGTCGGAAAACACCGCTGCCACGGCGAAAAGGAAGACCAGTCCCAGCGCCAAACGGGCCGCCACCTGCACCCTGGCTGCGACCGGATGAGCCCGATCCACGGCCTCGTCGAGGGCGAGCTGCCCGCGGATGAGCACCTCTTGCTCGGCGTCGACCACGCCGTCCAAGCGCAGCGCGGCCATCGATCGGCCGGTCACCAGCCGGCGCAGGTCGGTCAAGCTGCCAAGAAACAGGCGCGCGCCAGCCAATAACATGAGCACGGCGAGCACGGTGACCCAACGGGGCCGGCGCCTCGGCTGCCGAGATGCCTCGCCGGAAGGCCGCCTCGTCCCCTCCCCCGGTCCATGGTTGACGCTCATTGGCTCGGGCGGGACCTCACTTCGTCAAAACCGCGGCGGGGAACAGGGCTCGTAGGCCACGACACTCTCGGGCCCGCCCTCGTAGCGCAAGAGATCCAGGTTCACGTCGATCTTCTTCGCTTCCTTCGCCTCTTGGCAACGCCGCCGGGCCCAGTCCATCACCACCGCCTGACCTTTCTGCTGGGCGGCATCGGCTTCCATCCGATGCTCCTCTTTTGCGAACTCGGCCATATCTGGCTTCTCGCGGTCCTTGAGTCTGACCACGATGAAGCTGCCCAGTTCCTTGAAAGGCCCGCCCAGCGGCGCCTCGCCGGTCAGCTCAAAGGCCGCCTTGGCCACACTGGGCGCGGGGCCGATCCCCTGCACCGTGGGCCCACGGCGCGCATAGAGGCCGGTTTCCTCTGCGTGCAGAGTGTTGCTCTTGCCAGCCACGTCGTCTTTGTCAGGCGCCGGGTAGAGATCCTTCAGGCTCTTGCTGGGCTGTGCCTTGGCCTTGGCCAGGGCCGCCTCAGCCTCGGCCTTGGCGCGCGCCTGTGAGCGCTCCTGGCGCAACTCGGATTCGGCNNCCGACCAATTCGCCCTCCTTGGCCGCCCACACCTTGTCCTCAACCTCAGAGCCCAGCGTCGTGCCGCCCTTGCGTTGCCATCCCAGGTCCCCGCCCCGCGCCCGGGTATTGGTATCATCAGAAACCGCCTTGGCCAGCTTGGCCAGGGACTCGCCCTTGCGCACGCGCACCGCCAGGGCGTCCGCCCGCTTCCCCGTCTCGGCGATCTTGTCGGGATCAGCGTCAGCCGGAACCGCGACCAGCAGGAAGCGCAGCCTGCGTTGCCTGGGCTGCTTTTCATAGAGCGCTGTCTTTCGCATGTCGTACAGTTTCTTCAGCTTCTCATCGTTGGCCTTGGCGTAGGCCGCGATCTCGTCGGGGCGCAACTCGACCTCATTCTCATAGCGGTGGATCGGGAAGCGCAGGTACTCCAGGTTGACCCGGTCGGACTGGCGCAGGTAGTTGTCCTTCACCTCATCCGGCGACACCGCAACCCCGGAACGCAAGAGATCCCGCATGCGCGCCGCCATTAGCTCGCGGCGCTGCTGCTCGATGAAGGCCTTGGGCGACATCCCCAGGTGGTACTGCACGAACTTGCGGAAGGCGTCGTAGGAAAACTTGCCCTCGCGCTCCACGTAGGGGAGCTTCTGCTCTCGCCCCATGCTGAGCATCTTGGCTTCGGCGATGAGGTCCTCGACCTCTTCGTCGCCAACGCGAAACCCCAATCGCTGTGCCTCGGCCGCCAGCAGCTCACGATCGATGAGCAGATCCATGATGGTTTCCTTCAAGCGGATCTCCTTGGCCTGCTGCGGAGAAATCGATGCAGCGTTGAGCATGGTGTAGGCGTAGGTCCAATCCTTGAGGGTCAGGGTGTGGCCATCCACCCGGGCGGCGCTATCGGTAACCCGCTGAGGCATACGCATGCCACAGCCGCCGATGGACTGCGGGCCGAAGTTGACAATGAACACGACAATCACGATCGAGAACAAGAAATAGATGAGAAGCGATCGGGACTGTTGACGCATCTGCTCGAGCATTTAGCAAGGCCTCCGTTTCGCTGGGCTTTGTAGGGCCAAAAGGTGCGGCAATCTAGCACGGTC
>PMJE01000391.1 GCA_003157315.1 Myxococcales bacterium
ACGCCAGCATCTACTGGTACTGATTGAGCGTCCCGACGCCGGACTAGGTGGGGAATCCGCGCACACGCACGGCCGGTTTCGTCCGCCCGTCGGGAATTCCGCGGAAAGGCCGCGAAAAGTTCGAGATCCGGGTTGAATTGACCGTCGCGCGGGACTACTCTGCCCTCGTCCGCGCCCAGGCATTCGTGACAGAAAAGACAGCCTGGCTCGTCGCGGACATCTTCCAGGAGTTCGCACCATGAGCACGTTCATCGAGCAGATCCACGAGAAGGCGAAGCTAGGGCCTAGGAAAGTGGTTCTTCAGGAGGGCGAGGACGCCCGGGTGATCGAGGCCGCGGGTCGGGCGACCAAGCTGGGCATCGCCGAGGTGACCATCTTGGGCGATCCCGCCAAGATCAAGGCGACGGCGGCGTCGGCATCGCTCTCGCTCGACAAGGTGAACGTGGTCGACATGACCGCGGCGCCCAACCTGCAAGACTACGCGGCCACCTACTACGAGCTGCGCAAGGCCAAGGGCATGACCGAGCCGGAGGCGCTCAAGGTCATGAAGGACCCGCTGTTCTATGGCGCCATGATGGTGCGCAAGGGTTTGGTCGAAAGCTTCGTGGGCGGCGCGACCTACACTACCGCCGACGTCTGTCGCGCTGGCATCCAGATCATCGGAATGCAGCCGGGGCTCAAGACGCTGTCGAGCTTCTTCGCCATGATTTCGCCGGACAAGTCCTTCGGCAAGGACGGCATCCTCTTCTTCGCCGACTGTGCGGTGGTCATCGATCCCAACCCCGAGCAGCTCGCCGACATCGCCATCGCGACGGCCGACAGCTACGCCAGCCTGATGGGCGAAGCCCCCCGCGTGGCCATGCTCTCGTTCTCGACCAAGGGCAGCGCCAAGCACGAGCACATCGACAAGGTCACCCGAGCCCTGGCGCTGGCCAAAGAGCGCCGCCCCACCTTGTGCATCGACGGCGAATTGCAGGGCGACGCCGCCCTCATCCCGGCCATCGGCGAGAAGAAAGCCAAGGGCTCGCCGGTGGCGGGCAAGGCCACGGTGCTCATCTTCCCGGATCTCGACGCCGGCAACATCGGCTACAAGCTCACCGAACGGCTCGGCAAGGCCGAGGCCATCGGCCCCATCCTGCAGGGCATGGCCAAGCCCTCGTCGGATCTGTCCCGCGGCTGCAAGGCGGCCGACATTCTCAACGTCATCGCCATCAACGTGGTCCGTGTGCAGGGCGCGCAGAAGTAGTTGTAGGAGGCGCGAACCATGCGGATCTTGGTGGTCAATTGCGGTAGCTCGTCGCTCAAGTTCAAGCTCTACGATCTGACGGCGGCCGAGACGCCGGCCTTGCTCGCCGAGGGCCTGGTCGAGGAGATCGGGCGCGAGAAGTCCAGGTTCACCTACAAGAGCCACAAGTCGCCGAACAAGCTGGTGCTGGAGGTCGTGGCCAAGGACCACACGCAGGCGGTGGCAGCCATGAAAGACATGTTGCTGGACGCCGAGCACGGTCTCTTCAAAGAGAGGATCGAGGTGGACGCCTGCGGGCACCGGGTCGTGCACGGACGCGAGTTGTTCTCAAACTCGGCGCTGGTCACCCCTGAAGTGCGTGGGGCCATCGAAGAGTGCATCGCCATTGCACCCTTGCACAACCCACCCAACCTGGCCGGCATCGCGGCCTGCGAAAAGATATTCCCCGGTCTGCCCCAGGTCGCGGTGTTTGACACCGCCTTCCACCAGACCATGCCGCCGCATGTGTACACCTACGGCTTGCCCAAGGACCAGCTCGATCGCAACCACGTGCGCAAGTACGGGTTCCACGGCACGTCTCACGAGTATGTGGCCCGGCGCTGTGCCGAGCTGATGAAGAAGGACTTCGCGCAGCTCAAGATCATCACCTGCCATCTGGGCAACGGGTCCAGCATCACCGCGGTCAAGCACGGCCAGTCCTTCGACACCTCAATGGGGCTGACGCCGCTCGAAGGGCTGCTGATGGGCACACGCACGGGCGACATGGACCCGGCGGTGGTCCTCTACATCATGGACAAGGACAAGCTGTCGCCCCAGGAAATGAACACACTTCTCAACAGCAAGAGCGGCGTCAAGGGCGTGTCCGGCATCAGCAACGACATGCGCCAGATTATCGCCAAGGGCAAGGAGGGCGACGCGCGGGCCCAGCTCGCGCTCGATATGTTCGACTACCGCCTGGTCAAGTACATCGGCTCGTACGTGGCGGCCATGGCCGGCTGCGACGCCATCGTCTTTACCGGCGGCATCGGTGAGAACGACGTTGCCATGCGCGCGCGCGTGCTGGAGCCGCTACGCTTCATCGGCGCCGATATCGATTCGGAGCGCAACAACTCGCCTGCCAGGGAGAAGGTGATCACGCGCGACGGCTCGCGCATCGGCGTATGGGTGGTTCCCACCAATGAGGAGCTGATGATCGCCCGCAAGACCAAGGCCATCATCGAGCAGGGCCGCGGCCCGGTTCGATAGGACCAAGGTGCTTCACAGGTAGCGCGCGTTGCCGATCGTTAGGGCGGCCTGGATTCGGCCAGCCAACCAAACCTTGGCGCTACCAACAGCTTGTTCGAGCGGCTGGCCGCGAGCGAGCCCGATCGCAATGGCAGTGGCTAGCGCACAGCCGGTCCCGCGTGGGCTCCTGCCTGGCAGCCGCGTCCCCTCGAACAGCCGTTCGCGGTCCGCGGAACAAAGCACGTCTGTTGCTGCCCCGGGCAGGTGACCTCCCTTCACTAGAACGGCCGCCGGACCCAATCCTGCCAGCGCTTGCGCGGCGTGGCGTGCATGGCAAAGAGTCTCCACTGCCCGGCCGGTGAGCCAGGCTGCCTCCTCCAGGTTGGGGGTCACGAGCGTGGACCGGCGCACAAGCGGCAGCATGTCGGCGGGCGCACCATCAAACAGAGAGCCACCGGCCGAGGCGCCCATGACCGGGTCAAAGACCACTGGTCCTTGCCAGGCATGGAGGCCCGAGACTATCGCAGCGGCAATGTCGCCACTCGCCACCATGCCAATCTTTACCGCGGTCCGGCTGGGGGGGCACGCCGCTAGCGCCTGCGCCAGGCCCGCTCGCACCATGCCTGGGGAGCGCGGTTCGACCCCTTTGACGCCGCTTTCGTCCTGCCGTGTCCAAGCCGTACCCACGAGTATGGCTTTGGCGCCCAGCGCCTCTGCTGTAAGGAGATCTCGCACTAGGCCTGCACCGCCAGTTGGGTCCAAGCCCCCGACGCCCACAACATGGGGCTGCTCGGAATGCCCGTCTCCATCCTGGGCTGTCCCTGGGCGGTCCTCCCTGTCGCGAAATAGAGACTCTTGCATTTTTTCGACAGATCCCTTCTAGTCTGCCGACGTTAGAAAAGGGGTGGAATCTGGGCGCCGAGGTGGGCAAAGGGGCGGAGTCAACACATTCTGGGGTACAATCGTATTAACCAACGTGGGGGTAGTTCTTCCTCAGCCGATTTCATTCGGCAAGTACACGCTGTTTGAGCGCATCGGTCGCGGTGGTATGGCCGACGTGTTCAAGGCGCGCGTCCAGGGGCCGGCAGGCTTCGAGCGCATCTTTGTCGTCAAGCGCATCCTGCCCCACCTATCGGATGACCCTATCTTCACCAGGATGTTCATCGACGAAGCCAAGCTGGCTGCGCGACTTACTCACCCCAACATCGTTCAGGTGTTCGAGCTGGGGTCGGTGGACAGCGAGTACTTCATGTCCATGGAGTATGTGCGTGGCCGCGATCTGGCCGAGACCATGCGCACGCAGTGGGCGCGCGTGGGTCCGCCGCGTCCCGAGTTGGTGGCCTACGTCGGCCGTGAGATGTGTCGGGCATTGGCCTATGCCCACGACTTCACTGCCGACGACGGAACCAGGCTGGGAATGATCCACCGGGATATTTCGCCCTCAAACGTCATGCTTTCGAGCGATGGGGCGGTGAAGATCTTGGACTTCGGCATAGCCAAGGCGCTCGGCGGGGACAAAGACGAAAGCACCAAGACCGGAACCCTCAAGGGCAAGTTCGCCTATATGGCGCCCGAGCAGACCGTGAGCAATGATATCGATCGTCGCATCGACATCTTCGCCACCGGCATCGTCCTGCACGAGATCCTGACTGGTCGCCGGCTGTTCAAGGGCGAGAATGATCTTCAGACTATCGAGAGGGTCCGTCAGTGCGATGTGCCGCCGCCCTCGCTGCACAACCCGCTGTGTCCGCCGGAGATGGACAATATCGTCTTGAAGGCGCTGGCCAAGAATCCGCTTGATCGCTATCAGTCTGCCTCCGAGATGGCCGATGCGCTCGACGACATCGTGCACGCGGCCCGCTTCCAGCCGACCCAATTGGCTCAGCTGATGAGCAGCCTATTCCCAACTGACACCGGCGTCGACCCTCGCGCAACCGCAAGCCTGCGAAGTCAGTCCACCACCGGTTCGGTGAGCCCTTCGCGTTCCACCACCAGCGCGGCGCGACGGGCGGTCCCGGGATCACATTCCAGCCCGGGTCGCGCGAGTTCGTCCACGGTGCCGCCAGTGCCGTCCGCACCGACCGGTTCGCTTCCTCGCATGGGAGGGCTGACGCCGGTGGTCCCTCCGCCCATTCCGGACATCGATCTACGGAGCAAGCCCCTACTGGCACGCAAGACCACGTGGGCGGCAGTGGCCGTGGCTTTGCTGGTGGGTGGGGCCTTCTGGGCTGGGTCACGTGGGTTGCAACGTCAGCCCGTGCCGGTGCCTTCGGCTATCCCGACCGCGCTTCCATCCATTCCCAAGCCTGAGTCACTCGACCTGGCGATTCAATCTAATCCATCGGGGGCAGAGGTTTTCGTCGTGGGCCACGATGAAACCCTTGGCAAGACGCCGTTTCGCAAGAAGTTCGAGTATCGCGAGGACAAACCGACGTTCTTGGCGTTCCGGTTACAAGGATATCGCGAACTGATCCATGAAGTGCGGCCTGACTGGTCCGGTCTGGTAGTTCTCGATCCGGTTCCAGTTCAGCCATCCCCTGAACTCAAGCCTCCCACTGTCGCCAAGGTAGCCAAGGGCGGTGCCACATCCCGACCGGGTCATCGCAAGACCACCAAAACCAGCAAGGAAGTAGATCCGTTCGATGGGGGCGGCAAGGACCGTACCGGCCGCAACGCGGGGCGGGCTGAAAACCCGTTCTGACGCCATCCTTGCCCGAGTGCGCGTTCTCCTGCCATGTTTTTCGGCCGTCGGATCACCGTGGTAGTGCCGGCCTTCAACGAGGCCGCGAAGATCGCGCGCACGGTACGCTCCATTCCTGGGTTTGTGGATCACGTGATCGTGGTCGACGACACCAGCACCGATGGTACGGCGCGCATCGCCCGGCGCAGCCAAAGGCGCGGTCTGGAAGTGCTCAGGCACGGGCAGAATCGCGGCGTGGGCGCGGCCATCGCGACTGGCTATGCGCGGGCGCTAGCCCTGGGTGCAGACGTGACCGCGGTGATGGCCGGCGACTCGCAGATGGATCCGGCGGACCTGGCTGGGCTGGTAGGCGCGGTGGTTTCCGGCCGCGCTGACTACGCCAAAGGCAACCGATTTGCTTGGCCGGGTGGGTGCCGGGTGATGCCGCTGCACCGGCTGGTCGGCAACTTCGTGCTCTCGCACCTGACCCGGCTGGCTTCGGGCTACACGCACCTCTTCGACTCGCAGTGTGGCTACACGGCGGCCAGCCGCCGGGCTCTCGAGGCCATTGCCGCCGGCCCGGTGTTCCCCCGCTATGGGTATCCCAACCACCTGCTGGTCCGCCTGGCTGCGGTGGGTGCACGCGTTGTCGACGTGCCGGTGCGGCCGGTCTATGGGCCCACGTGGCGTTCAGGCATCCGCATCTCGCGTGTGCTGGGGCCACTTGGCCTGCTGCTCGTGCGCGCATTCTGCGCGCGTCTGGGCCGAGGCATTGCGCGCCGCCTGTGGCGGTCCGAGTTTCTGGCCGAGCTGCCTCCGACGTGATCGGCGTCCTTTGCACTTCCTACCCGCGCGGTCCTGACGACCATGCGGGCTCGTTTGTGCGCACGCGCGTGCATGCGCTCGCTGCTGCTGGACAAGCGGTGGAGGTCATTGCAGCCGGTGCGGGGAGCGAATGGACCGAGGACAGGGTGCGTGTGTTTCGAGTTCCCGCAGCGAGAGCTGCACAGATCTTCTATGCCGGCGGTGCACCCGAGGCTCTGGAGAGCGGCGGCTTTGGAAGACGCGCGCGCGCGTGGCTGGAAGCTGGGCAATTCACTGCGCGCATGACAGCGCTAGTCGCACAGCACGCAGCCGGGTGGAACGCGGTGGAAAGCCACTGGCTCGCGCCCTCGGCTTTGGTGGCCTGCGCGGCGGCGCCCCATCTCCGCCATCGCGCGCACGCCCACGGAGGCGATGTGTTCTTGCTGGCCCGTCTTCCAGGCGGGGCAAGCCTGGCCCGTCTCCTCTGTCGCAGCGGCACTGAGCTGGTGTTCGCCAGCGCGGACTTGCGTGAGCGCTTCGCGCGTCTGTGTGGCGACTCTCCGGAGGCACTCGGGGCGCGCACTTTGGTAGAGCCTGCCCCATACGATTCATTGCTGTTTCGGCCGCGGCCTGCCGATGAGCGCCACAACCTGCGCGGCCGTCTCGGGCTAGCAAGGTTCACCGTACTCGCAGCGGGCCGGCTGGTGCCCATCAAAGGTTTCGACGTGCTGGTGCGCGCGGTGGGACATCTGCCTTTGTGGGTGCGGCCAACCTTGGTGATTGCGGGCACAGGTCCCGAGGAGCCCAGGCTGCGGAGACTGGCTGCCGCATGCGCGGTGGATCTTCGCCTTCCCGGCTTGCTCAGCCCAACAAGGCTGGCCGAGTGGATGACGGCTGCTGACCTCTTCGTCCATCCATGCCGGTCATTGCCAAACGGCCGCAGCGAGGGCTCGCCGGTCGTTGTCCGCGAGGCGCTGGCTGCGGGATTGTATGTGGTCGCCTCGGCGGAGGGTGGCTTGCCCGAGTTGGACGGCCGCGAGCGCCTCACTCTGGTCGCTCCAGATGATCCATCTGCGCTGGCTGCGAAGATCGCGTTGGCTATGGCGTAGCACGGTAGACAATCGCAACGATGCGCGTTACGAAAAGGCGACGCAGGATAGGTGTCACATAGGTACACGGAATTCACTGGTGGGCGCCCCTAACATCTCAACTGATGAATCGACTGCACCAGTTGAAGACAGGGGCTGGCGCTTGCCGCGTCGCCCAGTTTGACTTCTTTTCCTACGGCGCCCAAGCGCGGAGGTGAGCAAAATGGAGACCAGCTTGAAGTCAGCTCCGATGTGGATCGTCCCGGAGGGTTCGGGAGTCCCCAACGTCCCTGCACTGGGAAGCGCGACCAGCCCCTTGCGGGAAGCGGAACTCCCGAGCCCCGTCAAGCTAGCTATCCCCGGCGGAGCGACCAGAGAGTATCGGATTCCCAACCTGGCACGGGCCTGCCAGGTATTGCGCCTGTTTGCGGCATCGCGCGAACATCTTTCGTCTTCTGCGGTTGCACGCCAGCTCAAGATGCCGCGCACGACGGTGTTGCGAATTCTGCACACGCTTGCGGCCGAAAGGCTGCTGCAGCGACGTGGGTTCGATTTCGCCGCAAGCCCCGAGTTGCACACGGGGCTGCGCTCGATTGCAGACACCGCTCTATGCGCTGCGGCGGTGCCGGTGCTGAACGAGATCTCGCAGCTCACAGGAGAGACTGCGAGTCTCGCGCTACCCTCCGGAGACAAGGTCGCCGTGGTCGAGACTTGTGACAGCCCCTGTGCCTCGCGCGTGGGTGGTGGGTCGGGCGGGCCGATGGATTTGCATTGCGCTGCCTTCGGAAAGGTGTTCTTGGCTTTTGGGCCGCGGAGCTATCTGGGGACGGTGCTGGCCGGTACGCCGCTACGGGCGCGAACCCCGCGGACCCTCACTACTGCCGAGGCGCTGGCTGCCGAGTGCGGCCGGATCGTCCGGCAGGGCTTTGCCCTGGACAACGAAGAGTACGAAGAGGGTGTACGCTGCCTGGCCGCGCCGGTTTGGGGTAGCGGTGGTGTGCTGGCCGCGGCCCTAGGCGTGTCAGCCTCAGCGGCCACTTTCACCGAGCAGCGAGCCTCCGACGTGGCGCCGCTGGTGCTGCAAGCAGCGAAAAAACTCACAGCGAGGCTGGCGCAGCAGACAGGTCGGTAGAGCCTCTCGGGAGGCTACCAGCCGCTGGAAAGGCCGGTCCGCGAATCGCGGGTCGCATGGGCGAGCGCGAGTTGGGAGTTCGCTGCGCAGAGCGGGTTTCCCTGGCTCGCGAAGAAGCGTAGCTCTGGCAGTTCAGCGCTTTTTGCGGCCACGACGCGGCTTGCGAGAAGACCGCCACCGTGTTAAACGAGCGAACCCATGCCCAGGTAGCTCAACTGGTAGAGCAACGGACTGAAAATCCGTGTGTAGACAGTTCGACTCTGTCCCTGGGCACCACCGTTGATCCCGTTCCCGGTGGTAAGCTGGCTCGGTTTGAAGGAGACAACATGGCACGCAAAATCGCAATCTTCGTTCTGGCCGCTGGCGTAGTTTTCGGCGGGTACTGTCTCGGCCGAGGCAACTGGGGGGCGCGCGGCAAGGCGCCAGCCAAGTACGTCTGCGAGAAGATTGGGGCAACCTCTGGCGATGATGTGGAACGCAAGTGTGTCCCGTTGGACGGCACGCCCAAGGGTTCCGACAAGGCGCTGGTGACCGTCGTCGAGTTCTCTGATTTCCAGTGCCCCTACTGCAGCCGCGTCCTGCCCACCCTCGACCGCTTGCTCAAAGAGTACCCGGACAAGGTGCGCATCTTCTTCAAGCAAAATCCTCTCCCCTTCCATGACAAGGCGCCGCTGGCCGCAGAGGCGGCGCTGGCTGCCGGGGCCCAGGGCAAGTTCTGGAAGATGCACGATGAACTTTTCACCAACCAGCAGGCTCTCGACCGGCCAGCCCTGGAGAAATACGCGGAGAAGATCGGCCTCAACATGGTCAAGTTCAAGGCGGCTCTCGATGGGCACACGTTCAAAGCCGCGGTCGACAAGGATCTGACCGAGGCCCGCGAACTGGGCGTGCAGGGAACCCCCAACTTCTTCATCAATGGCCGCCCGATGCGTGGGGCCGTGCCTTACGAGCAGTTCAAGAGCGCCACGGATGACGAGATTCGCCGCGCCCAGGTGCTGATGGGATCGGGGTTCATGGGGCGTTGCGGGATATCTGGGCTCTTCAAGGAGTTTGGCGTGTGCTCCAAGCTTCTCGGCAAGAAGCTCCTCGGCCGGGGTACTTCGGTGAGCGAGCTGTACGGCGCCCTAGTGCAGGGCAAGGCCAAGGGGCTGGCCGTGCCGCCACCCCCGGCGCAAGCGCCGCGGCCGCCGGTATCGACCGAGGTCTACAAGGTTGAAATCGACAAGGCGCCGCGCAAGGGCGGCCAGGCGCCCAAGGTCACGCTGATTGAGTTTTCCGACTTCCAGTGCCCGTACTGCAGCCGCGCCAAGGGGACGCTCGACGAGCTTCTCAAGATCTACAAAGACAACCTGGAGATCTCGTTCAAACACTACCCGCTGCCCTTCCACAACAATGCCATGCCCGCCGCCATCGCAACCGTGGCCGCGGACCAGCAGGGCAAGTTCTGGGAGATGTACGACAAGTTGTTCGCCAACCAGCAGAATCTGGATGCGGCCAGCCTGGAGAAGTATGCGCAAGAGATCGGACTTGACCTGACCAAGTTCAAGGCCGCCATCGCTGACCCCAAGACCAAGGCGGTGGTCGAGGCAGACATGAAACAGGCCAACCAGTTCGGGGTGCAAGGGACGCCCAGCTTCTTTGTCAACGGCCGGGCCTTCAGCGGCGCCTATCCTCTCGACAGTTTCAAGATGGTGCTGGATGAGGAAGTCAAGAAGGCGGAGGCCAAGCTGCAGGCCGGTACCCCGCGCGGTGAGCTGTACGCGGCCATCATCAAGGACGGACTCGCCAAGAAGGAAGCGCCCAAACAGGAGGCGCGCCCAGGCGAGCCTTCGCCCACCGAAACCTACAAGGCCGAGGTCAAGGGTGCGCCGATCAAGGGCGCCAAGGATGCTCTGGTGACCATCGTCCAGTTCTCCGATTTCCAGTGCCCGTTCTGCTCGCGGGTGGAGCCCACCATCGACAAGATCATGGAGGAGTACAAGGGCAAGGTCCGGGTGGCCTGGCGAAACAAGGCCCTGCCCTTCCACGACAAGGCCAAGCCTGCGGCGATTGCAGCCATGGCGGCCAACGAGCAGGGCAAGTTCTGGCAGANNCGAAAGAGATCGGCCTCGACATGGGCAAGTTCAAGGTCGCCCTGCAGGACAAGAAGCTGCAGGATTCCGTCGAAGCGGACATCGCCATGGGCGACAAGCTCGGTGCGCGCGGCACGCCGGCGTTCTTCATCAACGGCAGCTTCCTGTCGGGCGCACAGCCTTTTGAGAACTTCAAGTCCCGCATCGACGAACAGTTGAAGAAGGCCGAGGAGCTGGTCAAGAAGGGCACGCCCAAGGTCAAGCTGTACGACGTGCTGATGAAGACGGCCAAGGCCGATACCGGTGGCGCCGCCCCGGCCGCCCCGGCTGCTGCGCCTGATGCTGGTCCGGTCAAGAACGTTGATCCCGGGAGCGCCCCCATGCGCGGGCCCAAGAATGCACCGCTCACGGTGGTGCTATTCTCGGATTTCCAGTGCCCGTTCTGTAGTCGGGTCGAGCCTTCCATCACCGAGTTGGAGAAGAACTACCCGGGCAAGGTGCGAGTGTTCTGGAAGAACTTCCCGCTTTCCTTCCACAACAACGCCAAGCCCGCAGCCGAGGCGGCCATGGCCGCCAATGAGCAGGGNNAGCCTGGAGAAATACGCGAAAGAGATCGGCCTCGACATGGCCAAGTTCAAGGCCGCCACCGAAAGCCAAAAGTTTGCCGCCTCGATCGAAGCGGACATCAAGCAGGGCGGTTCGGTGGGCGTGCAGGGCACGCCCGCCAGCTTCCTCAACGGACACTTCATCAACGGCGCTCAGCCTTTCGATGCCTTCAAGAAGATCGCCGACGAGGAACTGACCAAGGGCGTTGCCGCCAAGGTCAAGAAGAAGGTAGCCGAGGCGCTCAAGCAGTAACCAGTCGACCGTAGCGCGGAGTCGAGAGTGCCGGACAGGGGGCGGGGCAGCGGAGCACGGACGGGGCACCGCAGGCCGGCGGTCCCCGTGGACGCGCGGCGCGCGCTCACTATTGCAATAGTAACTCTGGCGACCGCTACGCTGGCTGTGCGCTTCTTGGCAGGGGCTGCGCGGACCGCGGCCGCGGCCCGTGAGAGTGCCTGCCGTGCCCTCGCCCCTGATCCGCTGTCACCCAAGCTGCGGGGACAGGCGCCTGACTTCGAGCTGGCTGATGCCGCGGGCAAGCGATGGTCGTTGCACGCGCTCCGGGATCGACCGGTGCTGGTCAGTTTTTGGGCCACCTGGTGCCCGCCCTGT
>PMJE01000291.1:0-6327 GCA_003157315.1 Myxococcales bacterium
AAGGAAGTGTTCGCGCCCGCCTATGCCATGTGCATACAGAAGGTAGATCGGCACGTAACGTCCTCGTAACCATGGAGATAAAAATGGCCACATCTGCTCGGTTCGCTCTGCCTGCGTCTCTGTCCTTCATCACAATATCCATCCTCTGCGGCTGCAGTAGCAGCACCAACAACAATAATGCAGATGCCGCAGCAGCTTCCGCCAAGATGGACGCCGCGTTCGTAACTCCAAGTGATCTCCCGCCGGGGGTCGCGTACGACTCCTCTCCAGTAATGGACAGTTCCGCAACCATGGATTCATCTCAGTCGGGCATAGATGCCCTTCTATTGGCCGATGTCGGTGTCTTGGACGTAGGGAGCGGAACCTCGAAAGATCTCGCCCTCAACGATCTGCGTTCCCTAGATCTCCCGTCTGCAGATGTTTCCTCAAGTGATCTCGCTTCCAGCGGCTCCTTTGACTCGTCCGGCGCGCCAGACAGTCCGGGGGGCGACGCCCCTGCAGTCCTGGGCACTGGAGGCTCTGCTGGAAGCGCGGGCGGTGCGGGCGGGGCAGGTGGGACCGGTGGAAGCGCGGGCGGTTCGTCGGCCGCCGGTACCGGTGGAGCCACGGGGGCCGGAGGAACGGGCGTCTCGTCTCCACTCGTCATGACGGTCACCACGGCCTCTGATCCGGCCGTCGCAGGCCACCGCGAGCTCTACACCGTCTCGATCGGCAACGTCTCGACGCAAGCCATCGACGGCGTCAACATCGTGATGCAGGTGCCGGTGGGGCTCTCGTTCGTCTACAACAACGACGCCTATCCTCCGTCTGCGGGCTGCATCACTTGCAACGGCAATACTCAGCCCAGCTGGAATCTCGGCTCGATCCCGGCTGGTCAAACGCAAACCGTCGTGATCAACATGACGGTGAACGCGACGGTCGTTGAGGGCGCCTCGCTCAGCGTGCCCGTCACTCTCAGGGCGACCGGTCTCCTCAATCCGATCCTGGTGACGAAGACCCTCCAGGTACACGCCGCCCCGTCGGCGCAGCTGGCGTTCGGCACCGTATCGAACCCCGTGACGCCGGGCCAGGCCTTCACCCTGGACGTCGACGTCGGCCAGATCGGCTCGGCCGCCATCACTGGCACCACGGTGACCGCCGTTCTGCCGACGGGCCTGACGGCCGGGGCGATCAGCAACGGCGGCGTACAGTCCACGCCCGGACAGATCGTCTGGACCATTGGTTCCATGGCCGTGGGACAGCTCGCACATCGAACTGTGACTGTCACGGCGGACGTGGGCGTGGCGCCGGGCAGCGTCCTGGCCGCCAGCGCCATGCTGAGCTACGACGGCGGCCTGGCCGTCGATGGAACGGCGGAGCACGTGGTGTCGGTCATTGGCGTGGCGACGCCGCTGTCATTGACCGTGAGCGAAGTGACGAGCCCAGCCGTTCCCGGCGCCCGGGCACGTTATCGAATCCAGATCTCGAATCACGCGTCACGGGCCGTGGACGGCATTTCCCTGGTCCTTCGCACGCCGCTCGGCCTCTCGCACGTCTACAACTCGGACGCGAATCCGCAGTCGGCCGGATGCATCACCTGCGTCGAAGGCAACGAGCCCTCCTGGAACGTCGGATCGCTGGCCGCCGGCGACACGTACACGATCTCGCTCAACCCGACGGTGGTCGCCGCCGCGGTGGGAGACGGGAGCCTGATACCCGCGAACTTCACGCTGACGGCGACGGGGATGAACGCGGTCTTCGTTCAGAAGACGATCCAGGTCTTCAGCCTTCCCGGGGCCCAGCTCGTGCTCGGGACGCAAACGGATCCCCTCCTGGCGGGTCAGGGGCTCACCTACGATCTGACCGTCGGGCAAATCGGCGCGACCGCGCTCGCGAACGCGACCTTGAGCCTGATCCTGCCCCCGGGGACCACGGCCGGCACGATCAGCGACGGCGGCACGCTAGCCGCGGGACAAGTCACCTGGGCCGTCGGAGGAATCCCCGTCGGCTCCTACTTCCATCACACCGTCGCCGTCACGACCGACGGCACGTTGCCGGCGGGCTCGATCCTTCCGGCGCGCGCGTGGTTGACCTATGACGGCGGCGCCGAGGTGGACGCGATGACCGAGTACGCCTTCCCGATCGTGCCGGCGGCACAGCCACTCTCGTTGTCGATCGCCACCGCGCCGACCACAGCCAAGGCAGCGACGCCGCTCATGTACACGATGACCGTGACGAATTCGTCCGCGCGAGCGGTGAGCGGTATCTATCTCTACTTCCGCGTGCCGAAGGGGCTTAGCTGGGTTTACACGACCGACGCTGATCCGAACTCCGCGAACTGTATCACCTGCGTGGCCAACAACCTGCCGTATTGGAACCTCGGCATGCTGGCCGCCGGCGCGAGCCAGATCGTCACCCTGAACGGCCATGTCGACGCCACCGCTCTCAACGGAAGCCTCGTCAGTGGAATCGTCGATCTCACCGCAACCGGGCTCGACGCGCTGCAGACGGTAACGACGACGACGCCCGTGCAGCCATAGTCCGAGTCCGAATCGCCCTGAATTGTCGACGAGAAATCCGGCCGTGGCGGGGCGTGCCCTGAACGCCACCTTCCCATGATGCCTGCCCCGCAACGGAGGTCCGTCTCAGCCGGCCACACACTCAACTCAAACCGCCATAGGTGCCAGCAACGACCGCCGCCCCCGCGTCAGCCGGCGCTGCGCCCGCTCTCACACTCAAGGGTCCCACCATCTGGGGCATGCTGCCATGGGGGGCGTCGGAATTGGCGGCCGAATGATGTTCCCGCTCGGAATCGCCCCGTTGCTTCGCAACACCAGCATCAGGGATAACTTTGCTTTGGAAGTCGGAGCTGATCTGCTGCACGGGTGTGGTTGCGCCATCAAATACGGCCAAAGACTATTCGACGAGCACTGGCGGCCGGCTTGAATCCACCCGGGAAAATCGCGTCGCTAATCACTAGATCGTGGGCCTGCAAGGAGCCCTCCACCACCTCGGTCTTGCTGCCGTCGGTGGTGCCCGTCTTGATCCGAACCGGGCTAGGCCGATCGTTGCGCAACACCCAAACTGTAGGTCGGTCGGGTGCCTCGTCGCTCCTACCGGAGCCGCCTGCGCGCGCGGAACCGCCCGGGCGCGGCGCTGGCCCGCCGGATGCGCCGTCGCTGCCCGAGCGGCGCCCGTGCACCACTTCGAGCTTGAGTGCGCTGACCAGATCAGGACTGGGGCGAAAATGGAGGGCCGCATTGGCCACGCGCAACACATCGTCCTTGCTGGCAAACACGAAGGCGATAGTGGCGGTCATACCTGGCCGCAACTTGAGATCGGAGTTGTCCACGTCGATGACAGCGTTGTAGGTGACGACGTTCTGCACGGTGGTTGCAGCGTTGCGAATCTGGCGAACTGAACCCTTGAACGGCTCCCCCGGAAAGGCGTCCACGGTGAACGTCGCCCGTATGCCCTCGCGCAACTTGCTCACATCAGCCTCTGCCACACTGGTGTCCACCTGCATCTTGCGCAAATCCTCGGCGATGACGAAGAGAACCGGCGCTTCCAGCGAGGCAGCCACGGTCTGGCCCACGTCGACGTTGCGCGAGAGCACGATTCCGTCGGTGGGCGAAACGATGTCGGTTAGGGTCAGGTTCACCTCAGCCTGGCGCAGATCGGCCAGGGTCTGTTTGACGTTGGCTCGGTCCGCCTCGACTTGGGCCAAGGACGATCCGGCGCTGGATTCGGCGGCGTCCAGGTTGGAAGCGGCGATGAGTCCATCTCTCGCGAGAAGACCTTGCCGCTTGAACTGCCGCTCGGCGAACCTGGCCACTACCTTGTCCCTATCCAGGGTGGCCTTGGCCTGGGCATAGCTGGCACGGGCGTTTTCCAGCGCGGCCTGGAACAGGCGCGGATCGATCTTCGCAACTATCTGGCCCTTTGTTACTGTCGAGTTGAAATCAGCGTACAGTTTCAGGATCGAGCCGGACACTTGGCTGCCGACCTGCACGGTAACCAGCGCCGACAGAGTTCCGGTGGCGGTGACCTGCGCAGTGATGTGGCCGCGATCGACCGTCGCCGTCTTCCACTGCACCTTGGGCTTGGCAAAAAGCCGCGTCCCTCCGGCCAACGCCAGCCCGAGCACTATCACGCCCCAAAACTTCGTCGACCTGAGTGAACTCACACGCATCTCCTGCGCACTATCAATGCCCGTAGCTAATTGCGGGATCCTCTCTCTATCGCCCTTGGGTGGACAACTTGCGACCATTGGATGTCCACTCCTCAGCTAAGGTTGCGACTCAGCAAAGCTGGCGGGTCGTGGCGGCCGGCAGATGTTCTGTAACCGACCCGCAACACGTGCTCGTGCGAGTCGCACGAGACGGTGACGGCTGACCTGCTGTCAGCGCGGTGGCGGCTAGCCTTCCGCTGGCACGAAGATTGAAAGGTGCCGTTGGCGGCAAGCCGCAACGAAGTATTGGGAAAAGGAGGGACGACTATGACGAGACAGCCAAGTGGACAGCCTATGCCGAGTGACCTGGGCCTGGGGCAAAAGCAACCCTCGGAAGGTCGCGAGGATCCGGCGCCGATCATATGGCCATGGGAAGACCCCGACGACCAAACCCTAGTCACGGAAGAGGTGAGCGACGACCAGGTAGACGACAACATGGCGGACGAGGACTCACCATTCCCTGGTTGACATCGTGGCGTGACAGGTTCCGCGCAGATTCCGCGCCTGCTGTGGAGCCGTCAGGCCGAATGAGAAGAGACGCGTCTGAAGCCAGCACGGGCCAGCGTTCCGTTCACAGCCGCGCAGGCAGCTCTACTGGTCGTCCCTCGCTGGACGGATCGTCGCAGGGCTTTGAAGAGGCAAAATCCGCGAGCACCTGAGCTATCTGTTCGATGCTCGGCGGCTTGGCGATGTGGCGCTCGAAGCCGGCCTCGCGAGCGCGTTGCAGATCGTCGGGGAGCGCGTAGCCGCTCAATGCGACGAGAAAGGCGCCTTTGAGTGCCTCGTTGGCGCGAAAGGCGCGCGCGACATCGTAGCCGTCCATGCCCGGCAGACCAATGTCGCATAACACGACCTCCGGCCGGAAGCTGTGGGCCTTGGCCAGGCCCTCGGGTCCGTTGTAGGCCACGGCCACATCGTGTCCATCAAGCTGAAGCACCTCGCGTAGGCTGTCCGCACCGTCGATGTTGTCCTCGATAATGAGCACGCGTCGGCCAGGGTGGTCAGCGCTGCTACGGTTCATCTCGGGGGCGATGGCGCCCTCGGCCGCAAGAGGCAGGCTTACGACGAACTCAGCACCCTTGCCCAGCCCATCGCTGTGCACGCAAACATCGCCGCCGTGGAGTTCGACCAGCCCCTTGACCAGTGCGAGTCCGAGGCCCAGCCCGCCCTTGCTCCGGTCCAGGGTGGTGTCGGCCTGCATGAAGGGCTGGAAGAGACGACCAATCAACTCTGACGGAATGCCCGCTCCAGTATCCGAGACGCGGATGACGGCTTGCCGTTTTGCCAAGTCGACCGACAGGGACACAGTGGCGCGCCCACCGTGGCCGGTGAACTTCGCCGCGTTCTGCAGCAAGTTTCCGATCACTNNGAGCAAGTCTGACCTCGATTTGGATTTCGCTTTTTTCGAAGAGCAAGCGGTGGTCCTCGACCACTCGGCGCACGAGATCATTGAGGTCCAGTAGCTGGAGTTCAAGCCGGATCTTGTTCCGCGAGATACGCGTCAGGTCGAGAAGGTCGTCGACAAGATGCGACAGGTGTCCGACCTGGCGGTCGATGACCATCTGAGCACGGCGCGACTGATCGCTGCCCGGTGCGGCGCGATCGAGGATGTAGAGACTGTTTCGGATCGGCGCCAGCGGGTTGCGCAGTTCGTGCGACAGCATGGCGAGAAACTCGTTCTTGCGTCGATCGGCCTCGCGCAGTTGCTCGTTGGCCGCACGCAAGGCCGCTTGGGCCTGCATGCGCTCCATGGCCGTGGCGACCTGGTCGGCGACTGTGTGCATGGTTTCCACATCGTCGGGGCTGAAGTGAGGCCGCGTCCTCGTCCCGAACGACAGGGTGCCGATGAGCTGTCCCTGCACCATCAGCGGATGACAGCAGTAGGCTTGGATTCCGTAGGATCTGACCAGGCTGGCTCGGGGATCTGAAGAGTTGAGAATATCCTCGGCAATCATCCGCTGCTTGTCGCGTGCCACGCAGCCACAAACCGCCACGCCGTAGTCGAGCCATTCGAGTTTGCGAACCTCTTCATCGGGGATTCCGGCGCAGGCGTTCAACCGTAGCCGGCCGGTGGACTCGTCGGCGAGGAAGTTGAAGAACGCCTGGCAATCCAGGTG
>PMJE01000291.1:6416-8108 GCA_003157315.1 Myxococcales bacterium
GCGGGTGTAAAGGGCGGTGTGGTTGGCCAAAGCAACCACTCGCCCTTCGCGCAAGACCTGCTCCGCGATGTCTGCCGCTGGCTCGTGGGTCTGCTCGTTAATGAGCCGGAGGACTGTCGCGATGGGTTGCCCGATGGCCTCTTCCGTCTTCCAGCCGGTGAGCGATTCGGCGCCAGGGTTGATGAAGGTGATCCGGCGTTCGGTGTCGCACGCAATCACAGCGTCGCCGATGCTAGAAAGCGTCACACGCAACCACTCGCGCTGCTCGCCTACGGTCTGTTCCTGTTTTGATACAGCACGAGCGACGGTCCCGCTCGTCAGCAAGGCGAGAAGCACGCTGACCACGAGAAGCAGCAACGGCAAGCGGCCGGTGGTTTGCAGGTCGCGCAGCGTGGTGGTCTTGCGGGCTTCGAAATTGTCAATGGCCTCGACCTGCATCTCGTCCTTGACGAACTTCTGCAGTTGCATGCGGAGAACGGCAAAACGCGCCAGATCTTCCGGACTCGCCTGGCTGCCAGTCTCCAGCAGCGCCGCGCCTCGGGTGAGCACATCCCGCCACTCCACTGCGAAGCGTGCCGCCAACTCTTGCTCACGCAGGGTGGTGGCAAGCCATCTGTACTCGGCAAGGTGGCGGTCGNNGAACCGCTTGGCCGTAGCCGAGGAGCCCATTCTCCAATTTAAGGGTTGCCTCTCTTCGCGGGCGCGCGACATTCGCCTGGGCGTGGAAATCCTCGGCAAGGGTTTGAGTGTTGACGGCGAACACGATGCCGACCGTTGCCAACAAACACGTGAGCACGCCAAAGCCGACCCAGAGTACGCGACCTGTGCCTCGCAGGCGCATGCTCTTCACAACCATGCCCTCTGCCGCGCAGAGGATGCCCACCCCAAGCACCACGAAGGCGGCAGCCGTGGGCAGAGCCATGCTCACGAAGCCGGGCAACTGCCGGAGGTAGACGGCCCCTGTGGGAAAAGCAATCAGCGACAGGCCGCCGATGACGGTGGCGACGAGCGCAAGCAATTCGGTGGCGTAGCCGATGTGTCTGGAGACGCCGATCGATTGAGTGGAGTCTAGCCGCCGGGCACCGCCGCTTCCCAGTAGCCCGATGCCCAGCAACAGAAAGCAGAACGCGGTGGAGAGCGCCATCCGGCCCGGCGGAAAGGCCGCCTCCTGCGGAGCAAGGATGTCGCGGACAAAAACCTGATCGATTCGGAGATCCAGTCCCGCGAGGTGCTCGGCGAGCGACAGGGCACCCATCAGCGCCACCAGCGCCCCGAGTGCTAGCCTCACGGCAACCCGCTTGCGCCACCAAAGGCCGCCTCCGGCAAGTATGAAGCCGAGGGCGGTGTTGAACTTCATCGCCGCGAGGCCCGGTAGCACCCGCTTGAGCGGGTCGATGCCCAGCAGCCATCCCACAACTGCCAGCAGCCCGACAGCAGCGGTGAGCAGAGCGCAGCCATCTGCCACCCGGGAGAGGCGAGCAGGCGCTTCACGCGAGGAACTAGGAGGAGCCCGGTCGTTCAGGGGGACCTCCCTGATGCCAGCGCCTCCTCGATCTTCTCTATGCTCGGCGGTTTCGCGAGGTGTCGGTCGAAGCCGGCCTCGTGAGCGCGCTGCAGGTCCTCGGGGAGCGCGTAGCCGCTCAAGGCCACGAGAAACACCCCTTTTGTCGCATCGTCGGCGCGGAAGGCGCG
>PMJE01000655.1 GCA_003157315.1 Myxococcales bacterium
GCGCGTGGGGCTCCTCCTGGCGAGCCAGCGGTCAGGCTGCCGACCGTGGCTCCGAGATCGCGCAGGTCGACGGCCGCGCGGAAGGCGCCGCGCTCGCCGGTGGCCTCGCCTGCGCCCGTGATTCGGACCCCAGGAATCACGGCCAGCAGATCCAGGACCTTGTATCGGCCGCGATCGGCGTCGGCCCGCAAACGAACCGGGCCAATCGCATAGCCCCCCAGGCGCCCGGGTGGCATGCTCAGCGTGACGGCGCCTCGCAGAGTCGGCAGGCTCTTCCCCTCGCCGTGTGCGTCCAGGTCGAGCGACAGGTCGGAGGGTGGGCCGTCGGTCAACAAGCGCCCGAGATCGATCTTGCGCGCGCGTACCGCCAGTCCCTCGAGCATGGGCCGCTCGATGTTCGCGGAGGCCATCACCGCCAGCGTTCCGCCCGCGGCCGCGAGGTCGAGATGGGTGGAGGCCTGGCTGGCGGCCCCATCCCAGGTGATGTCGCCCGACGCGGTGATCTTGGCCTTGATGGGAGAGGCCGGGACCATCAACCTGAGCAGCGACGGCGACAGGCGAGCCTCCGCGATGTTCAGGGAGGCCCGCAGCGCATCCGCCGAGGCCACCCGCCCGGTCAGTCGGGCGCCGCTGTCCATCACGTGCAGATCGACGCGCAGCTCACCGTTCAAGAAATCCTCGCGATGAGTCCCGCTGGCGTCCGCCACCAGTCTGACCGGTCCTGATCGGGGCGCGGTCGCATCTGCCCTCACCTCGAGGTGGCCCGAAAATTCGCCGCCCGGCTCGCCGTACTGTCCCCCGCCGCGCAACTCTACGTTCTGCACCCGCCACTGCCGCAAATCCGGGCGGGCGGCGCCGCCGTCGTCGCGGACATCGACGACGGCGGCGCGAACGATCAGGTTGGTGAGATCCACGGACACCCCAGGCCCGCTGGATGAGGCCGGGGCCGCGCGAGAAGCAGGACGCTGGCGAGGGCGAGCGCCATCGGCGGGAGGGCGGCGGGCGAGGGCTCGTCCCAGGTTCGTGCTGCCGTCCTGATCTCGGTGGATGGTGAACACGGGGCCATCCACGATGACCGCGGGCAGCGTCAGTTTTCGGTGCAGCAAGGCCAGCGGCGAGAAGCGCACCTCCAGGCGAACGACCCGCGCCACCACCCCGCCCCCACCGGTCGCGCCCGGTTCGGACAGGCTCAGCCCGTCCAGGATCACCCGATCGCCTCGGAAAGAAAACGTTTGCACATCGAGGCGCCCCGCGATTACCTGGTTCACGAGAGGCAACGCCAATCGGAGCATCCGCTCCGAGCCCCAGGAGGTGCGCGCCACCGTCAGCGCGCTACCCACCAGCACGACCGCGCTCACCAGCACGCCCACCAGCGTCAGCCCCACGATCTTGCCGGCCAACCACAGCCCGCGCCGCACGACTAGAACGCCTCCCCGATGGCGATGTGAAAGACACACAGGTTGTCTTTGACCTCCGTGATCCGACCCGAGCCGCCGAGGCCGAAGCAGCTGTCGTCGACGAGGTATGCCTTGCGGGACACGGCTCCCGTGGTCGGATCGATCGCCAGCAAGGGGGGCGGACGCCCGCGTTGCAAGCGCCGCGCGAAATCGACGCGAATGGGCCCGATGGGTGTCCGATAGCGAAGGCCGAACCCCACCGCCCACAACAGCGTTGACACGTCGTCGGGGCCGATCCGGCCCTCGGTCACCTGCCCATAATCGACGAACGCGGCCAGGACCAGGCTCTGCGTCACCTGCAGGCGCGTCTCGAACGATCCCTCGATCAGGCCGTCGCCCCCGATGGGCAGGGTCAACGTCACGGGGGTCGACCCCGGGGACGGCGGCGCCGGCGCTTCCAGGAGGGGAGAGAGCCGTCGATCGTTGAATCCGCGCATGGAGATGCCCCCGCCCCCGAAGAACCGCGTGACCACCGCGCTCTGGCCGCCGATAGGGAACAGCTCACCGATCCGCAGCCGCGTGGCAAAGGTCAACCGGTTCTCTTCACCGACGCTGACGTAGCCCCGCAGATCTGGCAGAACCCGCAGGTAGGTGAAATCGCCTCCGAGCGGCCCGCCGCCTTCCTGAAGCGACAGGCCGAGGTAGAATCCATTGCGCGCCTCGAGCGGGGAGTCACGGTGGTCCCAGGCCACCGTCTGTTCCAGGTACGAGAGCAGGATGAAACAGTCGTTGGTTTGATTGGAGCACCCGAGGGTCAGGGGCGCCGCACTGGCGCTCGCGATGGGGGGACCATTTAGCCAGTAACCCTGAATGTTGTAGGTCGGGTAAACAGACACCGTGGAGCGCGGCTGCCAGATCACGCCGGTGGCCAGGCGGCCGCCCAGGGAGTCGTACGACTGCTCGAGGGTGCGCTCCAGGTCGAGCGAGCTTTTTTCCCGCAAGGACGGTCGTCCCAGGAACCTCGGCTGCTCGAAGTCCAGTCCCAGGCGGGCGATGGGGCCATCGCGCAAGGGGCCGGACGCCAGATCGTTGAGCGCGACCGCGTAGGCGTTGGGGATGAACGCCCAGCCCGCCTCGGCGCGGGCGGTAAGCTTGCGCATGCCTCCCAGAAAGTTGCGGTGCGACCACTCCAGGATCAGCCGCGCCTCGTTGCGGATCTGGTCGATCCGTAGGCCAGCGCCCGTGCGCAGGGTGCGGAAGGGGGCTTCCCGGGCCTCGATGATCACGTTGATGCGCGCGGTTTTCGGATCGGGCGTTCCAGCCGTCACCTTGGCCACGGCGAACAGGCCCATCCCGAAGACCCGTCGCTGCGCCTCCGCCAGGGCCTCGTCCGAATAGGTGTTTCCCTCGGGAATGGCCAGTCGCACCTGTTCCCAGACCCACACCGCCTCGACCAGAGGGTGAGGGCCGAGATGGATCTCGATGTCCCCGAAGGAATAGCGAAGGCCCGGCCGCACCAACACCAGCAGCGACGCTTGGCGTGTGCGGACGTCCACCAGTGCCCGCCCTCCCACCTCCACGGCGGCAAATCCAAGGTTGCGCACCCGATCGTGAATCAGGCCCTTGGCGCCCTCCCAGCGCTCCTCGAGGAACATCTCGCCCTGCTCCAGGCCCACCCTCTTCAACACCTGCTGGTGCTCCGCCGGCGTCAACGGATCGAGGCCCTGAACCTCGAACGCTTCAATTCGCGTCGGCTTGCCCTCGCTGATGACTGCCTTCAGGTCCACGCCGTTCTTGACCGGCTTGACCTCGTCGGAGACCACCTCGGCCTGGTAGAACCCCCGGGTCTCGTAGGTTCGTTCTATCCGCCGCAGATCGCTCTGCCAGGTCACCGGATCGAAGTATTGCTTCGTCGCGAATGGCCACCACCAGCCCGTCTCGGACGTGGCGATCCGCTTCTTCACGTCCCCCGCCGACACCTGGTGTGCCCCTTCCAGCTCCAGTCCTCTGACTACGGGCCCCCGCGGGGCCTCCTCCTGATGCGCACAGGTCACACCCATCAGCGCGAGGACGAACATCAGGAGCGGGGCTCGTGGGCCATAGTCATTTCGAATAGGGTCTTTGAGGGTCGGAGAACCCTGACAGGCCGCATTGGCACGGTCCTGATGGCGTCCGCGCAGCCCGCCGGGGCGGGTTTCCGAGCCGGCCTCGATCGCCTTGACTGGCAGCAACGCCGCCATATGATACGAACGCTCGTCTCCCCCGCAGGGCGGAGTGCTCACTCCCCCCCACGCAATGGAATAATCTGGCCGTCGGGAGGTTGCTCAGCCTCACGATCGGGGCCGGCGCCCCCGCTTTCAGGGTTCGTGATGGCAGGCACGCGGTAGACCACGGTGGCGCCTTCTTCGCCGATCGTGACTTACGGAGGCTTTCGACGGTCCGCTCGGCGCCGGAGATCTCTCCCCGTCGCTGGACCCTGCTACCGGGCGCTCCGACCCTTGGCCATCTAGTTATTGGTACTGACCACGGTTTGCCGGTCATAGCCAATAATGTTCGTGGAATTGGGAGCTGTCTGGGCAACTAGCCTAGGTTGTTCGACTTGCCGTAAACATAGACGCCTTCCAGCGCCAGCTTGTTCTTTCCCTGCTTGCGCGAAGCATTCACGCCAAAACTGGCGTTCGTGGTCTGCGAGTTGCCCGAGGTGAGCAACAAGAGTAGCGCGACAAAAATGCTGGTGCAGGCCCGGCAACGTCGCGCGGCCTTGGGCACATTCTCCAAGCATTCAGGGCATAGTTTGGTCGCTGGCGGGGCCTCGTGCGCGGGCATCACCTTGTTCATGGCTCCTATCAGTTTTTGAATGACGACGAACACCACCGCCGCGACGATAAGAAAATCCACCACGGTGCCAAGAAGGTCCCCCACCTTGAAATGCAGCGACGTGAGTTCCAGCTCACGCCAGTCGCCCCCTGACGTGAGCGCATTGACCAGCGGCATGACCAAATCGGAGACGAAGGCGGTCACGATTTTTCCGAACGCGCCGCCGATGACCACGGCCACGGCCAAATCGACCACGTTGCCCTTGATTGCAAATTCCTTGAATTCCTTGAGCAGACTCATGCAAGGCCTCCGAGCGAATGTTTAGTCTGACGATGAAATCGAAGTCATTGTGGCTAGGAGCGGATTCCCAAGATGTGAAGGGGTCGTCCCCCAATGTGGCTCAAACCAATTCCCGCCAGTTAGCCGCGACGGTATCCAGCACATCGCCAATCTCGCCTGCGAAGGCCATCTTGGTCATCGCCAGTGCGAAGCC
>PMJE01000020.1 GCA_003157315.1 Myxococcales bacterium
CATGATGACCACCATGGCGGCACTACTGGGCGGCTTGCCGCTGGCTTTGGGTCACGGCACCGGTTCTGAGATGCGGCGCCCCCTGGGCATCGCCATCGTGGGCGGCTTGCTGCTGTCACAGATGCTGACTCTGTTCACCACGCCGGTGGTGTACCTGACCCTGGATCGATTTTCGCGCAGGCGGCGGGGGGCGAGAGAATAGGGCGAGGAACCCGGACGAAGCGCTGGCGGACCTGGCGGCGCTCGCGTAGGCGAAATCCCAGGCGTCAGCTGCGCTTTCCGGACAGGGGCGGAAGCAGGCCGGATCGTCGGGTTCAGCACAGCAGCTGGAAACACATCCACTGACCGCCTGCATCCGTTGCCTCACAACTACAACTGACAATCCCGCATCCAAACGCCTCGTATTCACACTCCTGCCCAACATTTCCGCAAGCGGTCCCCGACGGATCTCCCACGCCGCGGGTACACGGGCATTCCTCAATGGGCCCGGCGTCGTTGGTGGTTATCCCTGAACAATTGTTCGCCACATCGGCCGCCGAGGAGGCACCGTCTTGCGATTCCATGGGAGGAGAAGCGTCTGCGGCTGGGGAACCGTCGTCGCCGCCGTCGACATTCGCCTGCGCGGGCTGGATTTGCACGTCGACCAGGCAGAAGTCGAAGGGCAGGTCGGTCTGCAGGCCGGGCACGATGATGGCCGCCTGCTGGATCGGCGTTCCCGGTGTGAGTGGTTTCTGGGGCGAGCCACCGACCCAGCAGTTGGTCAGCAAGGAGCCCCAGGGAATCAACTTTCCACTGACCAGCGGCGCGCACCAACGATCCGCACTGTCGTGAGGATTCGTGCCCTGCAACTGCACGCGCAGGGGAGTATTGCTGGGATTGTCGACGGTGACGATCAGTCCACCGGTCTGGGAAACTGGCCAAGTCAGTGGCGCGTCACCGGCCGTGTTCTGATTCACGTTCCAGCCCAGCATGGCAAAGCCGGTGTAGTCTTGTCGTCCGGTGACGGTCCCGTGCATGCAGAAGAACTTCCCTACAAAGGGTGGATTGCAGGCGTTGCTGCTGCAGTCCGGAACAATCTGCGCCGCGCCGGGATCGGTGGCGGTGAACCCGTATCCTGCCCATGGGCCTGTCGTGAGATAGCCGTCGTCCACCACATTGCTCGGCGTGGCCACGTTGGCCACGTCGGTCGTCAGGCTGCTGCCATCGCGGGCGACGCTGACGACGTTGTCGACACTGGCGTCAGTCTCCCTGATTGCTCCCGAGTCTTCGCCCGAAGTCGACGACCCGGAGCCGCATCCGCCGGTCGCCGACAGTGCAGCAAAAAGAATTGTTCCCGTGGCAAGTCGAAGAGATCTCATGTGGTGCATTTGCGTGCACGTATGAAGACACAAAGCGCCGGTTGATGTCCAGTCGATCCTCACCTGACCGCCTCGCCTGCTCGCGCAAGGTCGGCTCCATTTGCAGCGTGCGCCTTTTCAGGTCGCGATTGATAGTTACCGTCCCGCCCACTCCCACTTGTTCTTCGGTCAGCAAGCGGTGAAGATCGTCGATGCCAGCATGTGACCAGTAGGGGAGGGCCTCGCTCTTGCGCGACGTTGATCCCGCTCGCGAGGTGATAGGCGCCAGGGCCATCCCTGAGTAGTGCTCGGAAACTTGGGCGATCCGCAACTCGTGGTTCGCGGCATCAGCTAGAGCTAGTTTTGCAGGGTCGAGTTGGTGATCGTGATGCTCTTCGCGTTGGTGCCCACCGCTGTCCCGGCATTGGTGACGCTGCCGGTGGAAACCACTGTCCAATGTCCGCCGGTGTTTCCCGTCATCGTGGTATCGGCGATGGTGAGAGTCCCGCCCATGTCGTTGCTGGTGAAGAATAGGCCGCCGCCGAAGGCGTTCACACCGGCGCTGTTGTTGAGGATGGCGTCCCCGCAAAGTGTGACGTTGACCGAGTTCCCGTCGCTGTAGAGCGCGCCGCCGTTGCCGCCAGAGCCGACCTCGTTCTGGCCGTTGTTGATGACGGAACACTTGCTCGCGTCGTCGTTATTGGCCCCATTGCCGATAGCTTTGTTGTTGGTGAACAAGCTGTTGTACACGTCCAGCTCTGCAAATAGACAGCCGACTGCACCACCGTTGGCGGCGGTGTTGTTGCTGAAAGTGCTTCCCACAATCAGCACGCCGGTCTTGCTGCCCAAGACATAGATCGCGCCGCCGCCCGTATCTGGCCCGAGCGGAGCGCCCTGATTGTTCATGAAGATTGAATCGATCACGGTGAGGTAGCCATCCCGCATGTACAGGGCGCCGCCTTCGCCGTCGTCCCATCCTTGCGAACAGGGCGCCGGAGCAGTGGGAATAGCCTGGGTGGGCGTGGTTTTGCCATTGATGATCGTGATGTGTTGCAGGGTAAGTCCCATGGTGTTGGCCTGAAAATTCGCGCTGTCGAACCTCAGGATCTGCACGGCACTGCCACCGTCGAGGGTGATCTTGTTGCCGCCGTCGATGACGGTGTTCTTGGTCGTC
The DNA here is from genome assembly GCA_003157315.1 of Myxococcales bacterium. The sequence continues at coordinate 2,512 of PMJE01000020.1, forward strand.
GGGAGACTGAGCGTGGCGGTGACTAAAATGGTGACCGGCCCGGTTCCGCAGTTGAAGGTGATAACACCGCCTTTGCTCACCGCTGCCTGAAGCAGGCTGAAGGTGCAGCTTGCCGCGCTGCCGGTTCCTACCACGGTGGCCGGAGTGGAAATGTCGGCGGGTTGGCCCCGGGCAGGAACGCCCGTGCTGCACGAGCCATTGGGGTTTCCGGCGCTGGTAATGGTTGCGGCGTCGGTGGTGGTGGTCCCGGCGTCGGTGGTGTTCGCGCCGCCCTGTCCGCCAGCGTCGCCCTTGCCGCCGGTGCTGCCTCCGGTCTGACTGGAACTGCTGCCACCGGAACCGCCGGTCGCTGTGCCGCCTGTCGTCCTGCCGCCGGTGCCGCTGTTCCCGCCTGCACCGCCGCCGTTCCCGGCCGCGCCTCCTGTCGCCTTGCCACCCGTGCCGCCGCTCACGCCGCCCTTGGCGGCACTTCCGCCGAAACCTGGGTTGCCGCCGGTCGTGATCGAAGTGCCACCGCTGCCAAGGATACCGCCCGTCGATGTCGTTCCACCTGCATTGTTGCCACCGGTTTCTGCGCTGCCCCCGTTGGCGCTCCCGCCTGCGCCGGGGTTGCCGCCTTCACCCGGGCTCGAACTCCCGCCGGTGGCGGAGATTCCACCGGTGGCAGTGTTGCTGGAGTTCGCTCCTCCACATCCGGACACAAGCAGGGCGACCAGTACCAGACATAGTATTCCGCGCATCCAATAAGGGTATCACGGAGGTCTGGAGGAGGTGCGACAACCCGCCGCACCTGTAGCGGCAGGGTGACGCGGCACCTTTTGCATGCGGCACCCTGCGTCTGACGGGTCAGGGGTGGAAATCCAAGCGATTCGGGAAGCGAAAGCGCGCGTCCATCGTGGCATCAGCCATGCATTGAGGTATTTGCGGAAGCTCGAAGGGAGTGTCGACATGACAAGCCATCGAATTTCAGGGCAGGGCAACACCATGCGGCCACTGCACATGGTTGCCGGTGCCACCGCCATCGTTCTTGTCATCGGGACAATCGACTACATCACGGGTTCCCAGGTTTCGATCGCTCCGCTCTACCTGCTCACGCCAGGGGACGCTGAGGACTACGGGGGAAGGCCACGCTCAGTCTAATGCGACGAGGCAGCTTCACACAACTTTACCTCTCAGAGGCAAGATAGAAAAACCAGGACTGCATACTAGGTACTAGATGATGCCACCAGCACAAAAGACATGCCTGACGGCCGCGTGTCCTCGCCTCTTCATCGCCGAGATCCGCTGATGCGCCCATCTGGTCTTGGACGACATGGGCTGGTTTGCACTCTTTCCCTCCTCCTCGGCCTGGGTTCGGCGTGCGGCAGCAGCAATTCCGGCCCCGTACCCAAAGCCATTGCCGCGCCTGCTGACAACGTGGCGGAAGTTTCCATCGACTATGGGCTACCCGAAAGTCCCTACGTCAACGGACTGTTTGCCACCATAACCGTTTGTGTTCCGGGCACCAGCGATTGTCAGAGCATCGACCACGTGCTGGTCGACACCGGATCGTCGGGTCTGCGTCTGCTGGCGACGGTCCTGACGCTTTCGCTGCCAACCTGGACGGACGACAACGGGGTTGCTCTCGCGGAGTGCAATCAGTTCGTCGATTCCTTTGTTTGGGGCGAGCTGCGCACCGTCGATCTCAGCATCGCGGGCGAGCTGGCCAGCGGACTCCCTATCCAGGTGATAGGCGAGTCAACCTATCCAGTGCCGAACGATTGTACCGGCGCAGACGCCAGCAACGTCGAGGCGTTGGGGGCCAACGGCCTGCTTGGGGTGGCTGCCTTTCTCCAGGATTGCGGGCCGGCCTGCGCAGCGGGCCTCGGCCCGAAATCCGAAAATCCCGGGATGTACTACGAATGCTCCTCGGCAGCAGCGGGTGGCTGCCAGGCGGCGGCCGTGCCTGTCTCTGAACAGGTGTCGAATCCGGCGGCATTCTTCAGCCAAGACAACAACGGCACCATTGTCGAATTGCCCGCGATTTCCGCCGACGGGGCGCCGAGTGTCACGGGAGCCTTGGTCTTTGGCATCGGCACGCGGGCGAACAATGGACTGGACGGGGCAGCGGTGCTCCGTCTCGACAGCTATGGCGAGTTCCTGACCAGATATCCTTCGAACGGCGGCGAAGTGGCTGCCTTCATCGACAGTGGCTCCAATGCGATCTTCTTCATCGACAGCGGCACCACCGGTATCCCGACCTGCTCTGACTCAGCATACTCGGATTTCTACTGCCCAAACTCCACCTTGAACCTGTCTGTGCAGCTTCAGGATACCTACGGCTCGACTCCGGTCACGGCGAACTTCAGCGTCGCCAACGCCGAAGGCCTATTTGCCGCCAACAACTACAGCAATGTTGCTTTTGACGATTTGGGCGGGCCGAGTGCCGCTCCGCAGCCAGGGACCACGGACATGGGCACATATTTCGACTGGGGCCTGCCTTTCCATTTCGGCAGGAATGTGTTCACCGCCATCGAAGGCCAAGCCACCTCATCTGGAGCGGGTCCATTTGTCGCTTTCTGAGCTGGCCCTGGACTAGGCCCGCGGCAGCCGGACCACGATGCGGGTGCTGTGATCCAGGACCGACGAGAGTTCGCAGGTCCCTCCCAGAGCTCGCGTGGTGCGGTCGACGATGGCGAGGCCGAGGCCGTGACCAGGAAGTTCGCGGTCGATCGGGCCGCGGTAAAACGGCTCGAACGCGTGTCTGGCGCTCTCGGGATCCATCCCGACGCCGTTGTCGTCGATTGCGATTTCGACCATCGGCCCAACGTCACGGGTCTCGATCGTGATGCGCAGAGGTCGGTCGTGCGCGCGGAACTTGATGGCGTTGCCGATGAGATTGCGCAGAATCTGGGCGAGGACATCCTCCGTACAGGCGACCCGACCGGCGCGCAGCTTGGTCGCCAGGTCGACCCCTTGCAGTTCCGCTCCCATTTCCTCGATCGTCCGCTCGATCACCAACGTCGTCGACGAATGTCCCTGTGGTGGACGCCCAGAAACCGACAGGGCGAGCATATTGTCGACCACGCTGGTCATGCGGTCGACCGCTCGGCGAATCCGCTGGGCCATCGCCGTGACGTCCGCTGGCAATCCGGGAGAT
>PMJE01000323.1:0-739 GCA_003157315.1 Myxococcales bacterium
TAGACACGAGCGCTTGTCAAGCGAGCATGGCGACCAGCATGAGCGGGCTGATTCTGAATGCCTGCGAGACGACCAACTGCGCATTGAACTGGATAGAGAGTCAACCTTAGTGAGGTCTGACTCGGCCTGCGCTTCCCAAGGGCTAGTCCGGGTCGTATGATCACCGTATGCGATTTCTGCCGATCGCGGTCTCGTGCTTGCTCCTGGCCCACTCCTCCGCCCATGCGGCGGCGTGGGACAAGCCGGGTTGGCAGTTGACGTTTCAGGATGAATTCGACGGCGTAGAGGTCGATGCTGCCAAGTGGGTCAAGCGCTACAAGTNNGGGCGAGGCGCCGATCAATGGCGAACTGCAGGCCTACGTCGATGACGCCTTCCAGGTGCAGAACGGCATTCTCAGCATTGTGGGTGACAAGCGAACGGCCACCTATGCCGGACAGACTTTTCAATATGCCTCGGGCGTTCTCTGTTCGGTGCTGNNAGCAGATGTATGGCTATTTCGAGGCCCGCCTGAAGGTGCCAGCCGGCCAGGGCATGTGGCCGGCGTTCTGGTTGCTGGGCAAGAACGGTACGACGGGCGTCAACGAAATCGACATTCACGAGATTCTCGGCAATCAGCCAAGCACCGTGTACATGACCGTGCACTGGGGCACCGATTACAACGCCGGCCACCAGAGCGACGGCACTAGCTGGGTTGGCCCCGACTTCTCGGCCGACTTTCACACCTTTGGCCTGCAGTGG
>PMJE01000323.1:785-5131 GCA_003157315.1 Myxococcales bacterium
CGCGGCTGCCGGACGCCGGTGTCACTTCGACTGGCGGGGCCGCCGCGACGGGCGGGGCTACCACAACTGGCGGGGTTACCGGGAACGGCGGCGTGGATGCGACCGGCGGGGTCACCGGGAGCGGCGGACTCGTCGCGACCGGCGGGGTTACCGGGACCGGCGGGGTCACCGGGAGCGGCGGAGTCGTCGCGACCGGCGGGGTTACCGGGACAGGTGGGCGCACCGGGAGCGGCGGCGCTATCGCGACTGGCGGAGTCGCCACGACGGGCGGAGTGACAGCCACTGGCGGAGTCACCGGAACTGGCGGCGCCACGAGCACCGGCGGTGCGGTTGCAACCGGCGGCGCCACGGGAATCGGAGCGACTGCTCGCAGCGGCGGTGGATGCGGCTGTCGCGTGGCGGGCACGCCATCCGCCGCTGAACCGATGGTGTTCGCGATTCTCGCGCTCGCCTGGCGCGGGCGGCGGCGTCAATGAATGTCCGGGCAAGCATCATTTGATACCGGCCGGCCACACAACCTACCCAATCAGAACAACTTTTCCGCCGGCGCCCGCCTCCGCCATCTTTTGCGCTTCACGCGCCTGGTCCAGGGGGAACCGCTTCGCGATCGGAATAATGAGCTTCCCTTCCGCGACCGCGCGCGCGAGTTCCGCGAGGCGTTTGCCATCCGAGTGCGCCAGCATGGCTCGGACGACGAGGCCACGATCCTTGGCTCCCGCCGGCTCCCCGACAACGCTGCCGATCGTGCCGCCGGGCCTCACCTTGCCGAGNNTCGTCGAGCGCCACGACAAGGTCCACGCCGAGTTTGGCGGCTTCGCTCTTCTGCGACCGTCGAACTCCCGCGTAGACCCGCGCGCCCCGGGACTTGGCCACGAAGACGGCAACCCGACCGACACTTCCCGTCGCGCCTGTGACAAGCAGTTTGTCTCCCGCACGCGGGTTGACCGCCTCCTCCACGAGTTGTGCGCCGGTGAGAAGCACCAGCGGCAGAGCGCCGGCATCGGCGAGATCCATTGTCGTCGGAGCGACGGCCCAGGCTTCGGTCTCCGCTACGACGAACTCGGCGTAGCAGCCCTGCGCGCGGCCCATCACGCGATCGCCAATCTTGAAAGCGGTGACCCCGAGCCCGACCTCGACCACCTCGCCCGAGGCGTCTCTGCCGAGGACGGCTGGGAATGCAAGCGGCATCATAGCCTTGAATGCGCCACTACGCAGCTTCCAGTCGACTGGATTGATGCTTGCGCCCACCATGCGGACCTTGATTTGGTTGGGTCCAGCCTTAGGATCGGGAAGCTCGCGAACCTCGAGCTTGTCCACATCACCATACCCGGTCAACACGACCGCTTTCATGCTCGGCGCTACCTACTGCCTCAGGTACTCCACCAGTCCGGTGATGTTCTGGTTCTTGATTTCGCCGGCGATGAGGCCCGCCAGCTTCTCCGCGCCTGGAATGCTGGTGTGGGTTGCGTCGGTTCCCATCGCGTGATACGCCGCCAGCACTTCCGTCTTGGACATGCCGAGACCGTTGTACCAGGCGGTCGAGAGGGCGGTGAGGTCAATAAAGGGCACGCCTTTGTCCTTCGCGGCCCCAGACGCCGACACCGCATGCAGGCTGGATTGATCGCCTACGGGAATGCTGCTGACGCGAGCGGGAGGAGAGATCAGAATTGCGTTGACCTTAGCGGCTTGGGCGTCGGTTACATATTTTTCGAGGTTGGTTTGGACCGTACTGTCGGCCACCCCTTTGTCGTTATGACCGAATTGGATGAGCACCCAGTCGCCCGCGGCCCAGTGCGACTTGATAGCGCCCCACAAGAGTGAACTTCCATAGAACGACGAGGAACTCTCGCCGCTGTCGGCATAGTTGGCGACATCAATCGGCGGCGCGAAATACTCAGGCAGCATCTGTCCCCAGCCGCCAAATCCAGAACCAGGTTGGTCGCACGCGGTTGAATCGCTGGCGACAAACAGCATGGTGGGCCTATTGGCCGCGCTGACTAGGGCATGTCCGATGGCGCTCACTGCTGGCGGAGTTGCAGTCGGGCCGGAGAAGTACATGTCCAGGCCGGGGGTGCCAGCGGACACGTCTTCCGCAGGCTCGCTCTCCTTGGTTCGGACATCGATCACGAAGGCGTAGGTCAGGGATTGGCCGGCACTGATGGTCACCGGGGCCAACATGCCTCGGTTCGCTTCGGCACTCACATAGGTTTGGCTCGCAGCGGCCCCGCCCAGAGTGACAGTCACAGCGTAGTCTCCCGCCGCCCCACCGAAGTGACATGCGATGCAGGTTGGCCCGGCGCCGCCGCCGGGACACAGGGTGCCGGACATAGCCGCCGATTGGCACACGGCGTAGTCCTGCGCAGTCGGCGTGGGGTATCCGGTCGGGACAGTTCCCGGCTGGGTCCCTGGCTGGAGCGGCCCTCCTGTCCCTGTCGAGCCTCCGCCGGTCGCTCCGCCTGGGCCTGATGCCCCTCCTGCGCCGGTCTTGCCTCCCGATCCCGAACCGCCTGCCGGGCCGTTCCCGCCTGTCGCGCCGCCCTTCCCGCCCGTCGCGCCCCCTGCAGAAGTGCTCCCGCCGGCTGGGGAAGTGCTGCCACCTGAAGCAGATCCGCCCGTCGCGGTTGTGCCGCCAAGCCTGGTGCTGCCGCCGGCCGCGGAGGCGCCGCCACTCTCGGTCGCGCCCCCGAGGCTGGTGCTGCCCCCCGCGGTTGTTGTGCCGCCGGTCGTGGGGGCACCGCCACTCTTCGTCATGCCACCAGATGCTGTGGTGGTCGCTGGGACCGTTGTCCCGCCGGATGCCGAGGTGCTGCCCCCTGTCTGGGTGCCGGCTGTCGGTCCGCCTCCACTGGTCGTTGTTCCACCCCCACCCGGCAGTCCACCAGTTGAGGATTGTGTACCTCCGGTGCCGCCCTGCGGTTCGGAGTTGTTCCCCGAGCAGGCCATCAGACCGGCAAGCGTGAACAATGGGAAAACTGAAAAGCGTCGTAGGGTGGGCATGGTTCTCCTCAAGTGCTAGCGGTGGAAATTCCCGTGCGCAGCCTTGGCCTTGCCTGACACGCGGCAGGGGAAGGATGTGGATCGGCACCAGTCGTCGATCGTGAAGAAGAAGAAAGCATGAGTGCTTCGCACAAGGGGTGCCCCTCCGGCTCACTACAGGGTCAAAAATCGCTTGAGCAGGCTCGCGGCGCCCGGCCATGGCATCCAAAAGCATCTACGTGAACGCTCGCTTCGCTCGATTCAATTAGCTGGCGCCGTCCCGCGTCAGGTGGCACGGGACAGCTAGGGACCCAGACAAAGTTCAAGACCGCCTGGGTGACAGCGCGCTCCGGCAGCGGCTTCCATGAGGATGGGAAATTCTTTGGCGCACAGCTATAATCGGCTGCTCTCGCAGCGTAGATTGTTCGCGACCCTAAACTCAAACGTGAGCTCCGCGCGGTCGATGTGTTCAAGCCAGGGCGGCACGGTGGTGAGCACCTGTCCAACCTCAAGGTTAGTGCCAGACACTTGTTAGGCGACCGTATCGGTAGCCGTATGGGCAACTCCGCTCCTGAATTCCACAACCCCCTGGAATTACTCTTGTTTTACCTCGACTCCGAGGGGGACCTGGTCGACGCAAGATTCAGATCCCGGACAATCAGCGTGCGATACGACAGGAAGGAAAATTGAGCTTGTTCCTCTTACTGCCAATGAAGCCCGGTGTATAGTTCGCCAAGGTCCATTCAGGGCATTCGCCAGAGTCTCTTTTCTTCGTGAGGTCTCCGATGAAAACAGCCCACACCAGACACGCAATGTCTCTTGGCCGACTTGTAGCCCCTCTGACAAAGACCGGCCTTGCGATGGTTTTTGCGCTGGCGGCAGTTGCTTGTGGCAACGCAGCCGTCGAAAACACCGGAGGCGCGGGAGGCGGTAGCGGCAAGGGAGGCGTGGCCGGTTCGAATTCGGGCGGAGGCGGAACGGTCGGTGGGCACATCAACCTCAGCACCGCTGCCGCCGCGTCCGGCGGCTCGACGAGCAGCNNGAGGAGTGTGACGACGGCAACGTCTTGCCCGGCGACGGGTGCAACGGCGCATGCAAGGTCGAACCTAACTGGGATTGTCCCCCCGCGGGGGCTTGTACGCGCAAGATCATTTGTGGCGACGGCACCATCGGCGCGGGCGAGGTTTGCGACGACGGCAACACTCTCGACAACGATGGTTGCAATTCCACCTGCACGGTTCAGGACCCGGCCTATCATTGTGACGCCGGACAACCCTGCTACCGCGTCTCCCAGTGTGGCAACAAGCGCATCGAAGCGGGCGAGGACTGCGACGACGGCAACAGCGATAGCAACGATGGCTGCAGCAGCA
>PMJE01000565.1 GCA_003157315.1 Myxococcales bacterium
ATGATGTGCACCACGTCCGCGATGGGCAGGCGACGAACCCGACGCAGACGGTGTTCGAGATCCTCGCCCTCGAGAAACTCCATGGCTAAAAAGGGCTCGCCCGTCGGAGTGGTGCTGAAATCCAACACTTGCACGATGTGCGGGTGGCCGAGTCCGCTCGTGACCAAGGCCTCGCGGTGAAAGCGCGCCAAGGCCTCGGGATTCGCGGCCAGTTCGCGCGCCATTACCTTGACCGCCACGCGCGTGCCCAGACGCAGGTGCGCGGCCTCGTACACCGCGCCCATGCCGCCCTCGCCCACCAGTCGCTCGATGCGATACGCGCCCTCGAGCACCGTCCCCAGCAAGTCTTCCGCCGTCTTCCTGGCGGGACTCATTGCCAGGCTCCTTTCGGGCCACGAGCAAAGCAAGGCCAGGCCTCGGCGAACAGGGCGGCTGACCTTCCCGGAAGCACCATATCGAGGGGCGATAATAGCCTAGGACCGAAGTATTGGATATGTACTTGGCCCGCCGTAGTCCCGCGGCTCAAGTCTCCCGGTCGGCGTCGGCTCTCACAGTGGCACCGCATCGGCGAGTACCCGCGCCCGGAAGCGGTCGCGCAGGCCGCGCTCGCTGACGACATCAACCCGGCACCCCAGCACTTCCTCGAGATCCATCATCAGCTCGCCGTGGTCCATGAGGCTGCGACCGCGCTCGAAATCCACCACGAGGTCTACATCACTTTCCGGGTTCGCCTGGCCGCGTGCGACTGAGCCAAAGACCCTGACGTTGTGGGCGCCGTGCCGCTCAGCAAGTGCCACGATCCGGTCCTTTTGACGGCGCAGCTCTTCGAGTGTGATCGTCCTCATGGCAGTCACTTGGCAATTGTATCAGACGCCGAGCCTGGTCTCGTGTGGCCAGGTAGAATGTTGGCGCCCTGCATTCGGCGATTCAGCGAGCGCGTCAACTCCAGTTCTCTCGGGGTCTGCGGGCGTTACTCGGCTGTCCCCGGCTCACGAAGGCCGAGTCGAGCGCCGGCCTACTCTTGCAGACAGGTGAGCAGATCTTGGAAGTTGCATGGCTCCGTCGGCCCTCCGCTGAAGAACACGCTCGCCGAGGTCTGGCCGGCCAGCCCGGTCGCGCCCGTGTCGCTCGTCGACTGCCAGTTACCGCAAGTAGTCGCATCCGATCCCACGGCAGTCGCAGTCGTTGCGCCGGTCCACATTGGAGCGTTCCCGTAGTAGACGGAGCCGTCCGCAGTCACGTTGGGCGAGACGTCGAGCACGGTAGCTGAGAAGAAGGCGCTCGCGGTCGGGGCGAGCGGTATGCCATCAGAGCGAATCCAGGGCGCGCCAGTCACGTTGAACCTCGACGTCACCGTGGCCCCTGACGGCGCAAGCAGCGCCTTGTATGTACCCGGCAGCTTTGCTGCGGTTGCCTCGTTCTGGCAAAGAGCGTCTGCTGAGACAATTCCCCCGCCCGGAGTCCAATAGGCAGCGGTCGTGAAAGCACGGCGTCCGGCGGCTGTCGTCACAGCTACCTGCGCTGCGCGGTCGATGCCAAAGCAGTAGATCCTGTATGCACCTGTGCACCCGCCGAAGCTATTTCCGGTAGTGAAGGCATTACTGTCGGCGCTCGCGTAGCCACCTAGGAGTTGCTTGTTGGGGTCGATTGAGGCCGAGGTAAAATCGCCACAGGTCGTCAATGTCGTTGACGTCGGCAGTGTTCCATCGGAACCTGTAGCGGTCATGACAAATGGGATCGCCCCCAGGTCGTTCCCAAATTCGTCCAGCCGGGGTGGGTAGAAGAGCTTGCTCTGGGCAATATCCGCGACGCTGTTGAGGACAGGCTTCCCGTCAGGACGAACCCAGCCGCTCGCACTGCCCANNGGCTGCGGTCTGCGTCGTCGAGGTCGTGAACACGATGTTCGGCGGCGGGGAGAAAGAGGCTCTCACCACCGTGTTGCTGGTGAGCGAAAACGCGCACGCCCCCGTCCCGGTGCACGCGGTGCTGTCCCAACCCATGAAGTACTGGTTGGCGTCCGGCGCGGCCGAAAGGGTTATTGCAGTAGCGTAGGCGTAGGTCGCCTGGCAGGTGGACCCGCAGGAAATGCCAGCAGGCGTGCTGGTCACCGTGCCAGTGCCAGCGCCGATCTTGTTGATCGTCACCGTCAGCATCTGGATTGAGCAAGTGGGAGCGGCGTCGCTCCAGGTCGCATTTGCCTGGCAACTGCGCGTCGTCACGCCGGTGATGGCATAGCCGATGTCGCAGGAGTATGTCGCCACCGATCCGAACGTCGTAGTGGGCGCGCTGACTGAGCCGTGGGTTGGGCTCGAAAGCGGGCCGCAGTCTGCCAGAACGCAGGCGGGTACGGTTCCGCTCCAGGTGCCATTGGCCTGGCAGATCTGCGTGGCCGTGCCCGACAGGTTGTACCCAACTACACACGAGTATGTGGCCGTCGATCCGTACGTCGTGAGGGGCGCGATCACTGAGCCGCTGGCGGTGCCAGGCGGCGCATCGCAGTTCACCAGGGCGCAGGTGGGCGCCGTCCCGCTCCAGGTGCCATCGCTTTGGCAGGTGCGGGTCACTGCTCCGGAGAGGTTGTATCCGGTATTGCAGGAATACGTCGCCGTGGAACTGGGGATTTTTGTCGGGGCGGAGACCGAGCCGTTCGTGGGATCTGCCAGCGCAGGGCAGTCCTGTCCTGGCCCGATGGTCGACCCGCCGCCGCCACCGGCACCGCCGCCGCCACCGGTGCTCATACCACCGCCACCCGTGCCACCGACGGGGACATCCGGCTGAGTATCAGGGGCGTCCGGNNGCAATCGTGCCGCCTGCAATCGCGCCACCTGCGCCGCCGCCGCCCGTCTTGCCACCAGTAGCTGCAATACCGCCAGTGCCCTCGGGTCCGGTGGAACCACCCGTGCTTCCTGGCGCATCCGTGGCATTGAAACTGCCCGCCTCATCCTGGCCTCCGTCCCCGCCCATGTATGGGTTCAACGTCAAGTCGTAACAACCAGCCAGCAAGACGACTGCGGACAGGGACAGAAAACGGCGTGCAGGGTGAATTCGCGCGGCTCGCCTCACGTGAAACGGCACCATCGCGCGGGAGTTTGACATGGATCACCCGCGCCTTGGAAAAATGCCTGACGGATCGGGCTCGATGGGTGTCTTCGATGTATGCCACAGCGCACTGCAAGTTCCAGCTACCAGCCCGTCGGGGCCGGGGAAGCCATGAGCGTTGGCACAGAAGACGGCGCCGTCGTGCTACGCTTGAGGCACGGAGGCAGTCCGATGGCCACACCGCACAAGCACCTGCCCGCGACACTGGAGGAAGCCCTGGCGCGGCTGCGGCGCGACCCGGGCCATCCGGTGCGCGCTCATGTCGATGATCTGGACTTGGAGCTGCGGGCTGTGCCGTCTCGGCGACGAGAAGCCCCGGGGCTTGGCACAAGGATGGCGGCGCTTGGGCCATGGCAGGGAGAATCGACGGAGGAGATCATCCGGATTCTGCACGAAGGACGCGAGGCAGGCGGTAGGGCTGCGCCACCCGAGGAAATGTGATCTGGCTGCTCGATACGAACATGCTGGTGTATGCCCGCAACGGGGTGGCGCCGGTGGTAAGGCGGCTGGATGAGGCATGGGAACAGGGAGACGTGGTCACGAGCCTGCTGGTGGTGGGCGAGCTGATCTACGGCGTCGAGAAGTCGGTGCGCAGACAGGAAAATCTTGCGGCAGTGGAGCAGCAACTCGGCATGCTCGATGGGATTCTGCCCCTCACAGACGGAACCGTGCGTCTCTTCGGACGTCTGAAGGCGGAGCTGGAGCGGCGGGGCGTGGTCAAGCAGGACGCAGACCTGCACATCGCCGCCACGGCAATCGAGGCAGGCGCCACGCTGGTGACGAACGACCGCGCCTTGCTCGACGGCGCCATACCCGGACTCAACGTCGAGAACTGGGTCTGAGCGGAAGAATTCTTTCTGGCCTTCCCACCCCGCACGCTTCGCGCGCGCCCTCGCCGGCCCCGGCNNCTCGTCCTGATCGTAGTAGAGCGGCACCACTTCGGTTTCCAGAACGTGGTAGAGCGACTCGAGGTCGCGCTTGTCCTGCTCGGCGGTCGACACGTGGCACACGCCGTTGCCGATGGCGAAACCGTTGAGCCCGTCGTAGGCCTCGGCCCACCAGCCGTCGAGGATGGACAGGTTGAGGCCGCCGTTGAGCAACACCTTCTGCCCGCTGGTTCCGCTCGCCTCTTGCGGCCGGCGCGGGGTATTGAGCCACACGTCCACACCCTGCACCAGATGGCGAGCCACG
>PMJE01000190.1 GCA_003157315.1 Myxococcales bacterium
TGGTATCCCCCGCCGCGGCGGAGTCGTTTGCCTTCTGAATAGTGGCGAACGGCGCCGCCTGGGTCCCGGCACCCGAATCGCTGCCGGTCGGGGACACGTAGTACTCCGCTGCCACCGCATTCTTTGCAGCGAACAAGCACAGGCCGGCAAGCAGCCCAATCGCCAGGGAATGTTGACGACCCACTTTCGACACGCGTTCTGCGGATTTCATCACGGTCTCCTTTTGTGCACCACGGCAGCTCATTATATCGCTGCGCCTAGATCTTTGCATTCAGGATCACTCAAAGAAGACGGGGCAGCGACTCGCCAAAATGGGTCATTGCGATCCACAGAAAAGCGGTTGGCTCCAAGATTCCCAAGCTTCGCCGATTCCGGGGAAGCGGCAGGCGCGATCACTTCCTAGAAACCGTGCCCGAGTTCAGACCCGTCGCCGATCCCCTAGCTACTTTGATCTCCCACCCTCGGTTTTCCGAGACCAGCGCGACCCCATTGAGACGCCGGCTCCGCGTGCTGCCCTTGCGCGAGACGGCTCGCCAGCCGCTGCCAGCCCTGGTTCAGTTCAGCCTTGGTCATTTCTCGAAGGCCCCGTCCGGCCAGGAAGACGACGTCCGCAAAGGTCACGGGATATCGCACGTTGATCATCGTCCACCCCCGAACAGCCGGAACGGCCGCTTCACGCCAACTCGCACATGCCCATCCGCTTGCCAAATCGATTTCTGGACCGAAGCCATGACCCTGGCCAGGTGCCGCTTCACCGTGGCCCGCGAGATGCCGAGGGCCACGGCGATCTCTCCCAAGTCCATGCCCTCCACATATCGCAGGACAAACACGGCTCTGTGCTTGTCGCACATCCCGTCGAGACTCCGCTGGATGCACAACATGGTCTCGCGGATCTCAAAGTCTGCCGGTGACGAGGTTGCGGGCGTCGGAGGCGCTGGCCGCCGCTCCATGATCCGGCGGCGCCAGGCAAACCGGCGGACCTCCTCACTCACCACCCGTACCGCGACCGAGAACACGAAGCTGCGAATGGACCCAGCCTTCTCCAGAGTGTGCAATTTGCGAAAGACCCGCAAGAAAACCTCTTGAGCCAAATCCTCGTGGTCATGTCCAGAGCCCAGTGCCCGGCGGAAGAGGCCATACACCATTGGGGCGAATCGGAACCAAATCTCGCGTTGAGCCCAGACCTCACCCTCCATGGCCTGCCGGCACAGGACAGCGTCGTCAGCATCGGCACCAAGATACTCGTCCTTTTTCAACTCAACGGTCCGCTTTTCGATGGCAGGCAGTGACATGCGATTACAACTCCTATCGTGAGTCACGCAATCGGCAGCAGGATCCTCGGTATCAGTATGGCAGATTTGAGGCCACACCTTGAATTGGGCTTCTCGTGAAACAGGATTCTTCTTTCGTATGGCAGTGGCTCCAGTCGCGCCAGCGGCTCACACAGCTCTGGGATGCACAGCCTGTCAATTGTTGAACACTCCACAACCGAATCAGCCATCGGTCAGTGAGGTTTAGCCCATGAACGGTCGCGACGAGGCATTGGCATCCGCCCAAATGCGCACAGTTTGCGCCTACTGTCTGAAGCCCACCTCTGCAGCGCAATTACTCACGCAGTCGCAGACGACTGTGCTTCCGAATGTAGCGTAGCAACGGCTCCAGTGCAACTCGCTGGTGTTCGCAAGGTGCGGCCCGCTGATTGTGTGAGCCACTACTCGCGGGCATTTCACTGCGATTGAGGAATTGGGGGATCCGGCGTACTGCGAGATAGAGGAGTAGGGAAGAACTTAACAAAACTTTACAAGCCGCCAACAAGGCACGTTCAAAATGCGCAAAATCTGCACAATGGAGGATGGGATGCGAACCACAACTCGGGATGCGATACAAGTTCTCGCGCGAGGCAGCGTGGCTCTGCTCTTTGGCGCCACAATCTTGATGCAAGGTTGCAGCTCTTCTGGCACGGGTTCGGAAGTGACCGCCGGAACCTCAGGTTCGGGCGGAGCTGCGCAGACGGGCGGGGCTGCGAGCGGTGGCGCGAGCGCTGCGTCCGGCGGCAAAACAGCGGGAAGCGGGGGCGCCGCGCCTAGTAGTGGTGGTGCGGTGGCCTCAGGCGGAGCTGTTGCATCCGGCGGCATGCTCACCAGCGGCGGTGTGGTTGCCAGTGGCGGTGCCGTTGCCAGCGGCGGTGTGGTTGCCAGCGGCGGTGCCATTGCCAGCGGCGGTGCCGTTGCCAGCGGCGGTGTCGTTGCTAGCGGCGGTGCCGTTGCTAGCGGCGGTGCTGAGATCCCCTCGGGTGGGACAGCCACCAGCGGCGGTGTCGGTCTCACCGGCGGCTCAAGCAGGGCCGGCGGCGCAACGACGAGAGCCGGTGGTGCGGTTCCCGCCGGTGGCACGGCCGCTTCTGGCGGTGTCACGAGCGCGGGCGGCGCTACGGGTGCGGGTGGCGTGACAGGTGCCGGTGGAGCGACGAAGCCGCCGCCGGGAGGAGGCAGCGGCCACTACCAAATGGAGAACCTGGATCGCGGCGTGGTAGCTGTGGTGGTATCCGGCGGCGTCTATGTTGGTTGGCGCATGTTTGGCTACGAGTACACCGGAACCGACGCTGATGTCACGTACAACCTTTACAAGGGCGGCACCAAGCTGGCGAACGTGACCGATAGCACGAACTATCTAGACGCGGCGGGTACCGCCAGCTCCAGCTACACAGTAAGCGCCGTGATAAAGGGAGTCGAGGGGGCGCAGTCTGCCCCAGTCACGCCATGGGCGCAGCAATACATAAGCATACCTCTTACCCCACCCACCGGTGCCACCTACAGCCCGAGCGACGGGGCCACCGGGGATCTCGACGGCGACGGCAAACTTGATGTCGTCCTCAAGTGGGATCCGTCTGACTCGCATGACAATGCGCAGTCGGGCAACACCAGCGACGTGTATATTGATGGATACACGCTGGCTGGCAAGCGCCTGTGGCGCATCGATCTGGGACCGAACATTCGCGCCGGGGCGCACTACACNNTCGGTGTACGACTTCGACGGCGACGGGAAGGCGGAATTTGCTTGCAAGACCGCACCGGGAACCAAAGACGGAACTGGCGCGTATCTGAGCACCGGCGCTGCTGCTGGCGCTGACAACACTGCTGTGTACCGCAATTCATCCGGCTACATTCTGACGGGGCCCGAGTACGTAACGGTGTTTGCCGGAGACAC
>PMJE01000409.1 GCA_003157315.1 Myxococcales bacterium
CGCGAGGGCAGCGTGGACGATCTGGAACATCCAGACAAGGTCCCCGACGACCCATTTGCCCGCGAAGCTGGGGAACGCGAATCCGGCGACGATGAGCCAGTCCCAAGCCGGGGCAAGCGAGCGCCGCCCCACGCGGTGGCGGTCGATGGGGTTGTGCCGTCGATCCTGCTGGGCGAAGAGCTTTCCGCGCGTACCCTGCGCGTCATTCGCGGCAGCCACGTCGATGTGGTTTGTCCGCTGTGCAAGATGGGTCCTTCGGGCCCCATGCCCGGCCTTAAGGTGTTTCGGGCGGCAGGACATTTCTACAGCGGGATGTATGAGTACGACTCCAAGCTAGCCTACGTGGCGCTGGACGAGGCACAGAAGTTCCTGGGTGCGCCGGGCGAGGTGACCGGGATCGACTTGCGCACCTTGGGTCCCGACGCCGCTCCAGGGGTCGCCGCCGCGGTCCAGGCCACCCTGGGTGATCGCTATGAGGTTCGCTCGTGGGAGGATCTCAACAAAGGGCTGTTCATGGCTCTGCGCCTGGAGAAGATTGCGATGTTCGTGGTGATGACTTTCATCGCGCTCGTGGCATCCTTTTCCATCATTTCCACCCTCATCATGATGGCCACCCAGAAAGCGCGCGAGGTCGCCATTCTCAAGGCCATGGGTGCCGGCGACGGCGCCATCCGGCGCGTGTTTATCGCCGAGGGCGTGTACATCGGCCTGCTCGGCCTGGCGGTTGGTGTTCCCGCCGGGGTTCTCGGGTGCAAGCTGATCGAGAAGTACGGCCTGCCCCTGCCCACCGATGTCTACTACATCAGCAAGCTTCCGGTGGTGATGCGTCCGGGCGAGATTCTGGTCCTGGCGGCCTCGGCCATGGCCCTATGTTGTCTGGCCACCGTGTATCCGGCGCTGCTCGCATCACGTATGCGTCCCGTCGACGGACTGAGGTACGAGTGAGCGCATTGACACCGCCCAAGCCGGTCGCTACGGTGCCAGTCCCGATGGCAAAAGCTGGCGCCGCACAAGCAAGGCCAGGCGCAGCCCCTGGCGGCGCGCGCGTGCTAGTGCGCGAGCTATGGAAGGTATTCGAGCACGGCGGTCGCTCGATCGAAGTCCTGCGCGGAATCAACCTCGACCTCCCGCCGGGGGCGCTGGTCTCGGTGGTGGGCGCCTCCGGGGTGGGCAAGTCGACCCTGATGCACCTGCTCGGCACACTCGATGTTCCGACGTCGGGCCAAATCCTGTTTGACGGGGTAAACGTGACCGAAATGCCCCCGGCCAAGTTGGCCGCGTTTCGCAACCGCGAGATCGGTTTCGTATTCCAGTTCCACCATCTCTGCTGCCCGAGTTCACCGCGCTGGAAAATGCCATGATGCCCGGCCTTATCGCGCGCCGGCCACGCCCGGATTGCCGCGATCGCGCCGAGGCCATCTTGGCCGCGCGTGGGCCTCCAGGATCGCCTGCGCCACCGCCCCGGCGAGCTATCGGGCGGCGAGCAACAGCGGGTGGCACTGGCGCGTGCTCTCTTTCTATCGCCGCGTTTGTTGCTCGGGGATGAGCCCACCGGCAACCTTGACACCAAGACCGGGCGCGCCATCCAAGACCTGTTCTTCGAGCTGAACCGCGAGTTGGGAATGACCCTGCTTCTCGTGACCCACAACGACGAACTGGCGGGCCGGGCCTTTCGCAAGCTGCGCATGGTCGACGGGCGCATTCAGGAGGAAGGGTGAGTCGGTTGCGCCTGGTCGCATGGAAAGTAGCCGTCCTTGCGGCGTTCGCGCCTGGTCTTTCGCATGCCCAGGAAGACGACGCGGGGGAGGCGCCGCACGCGCAGCGCCTGCGAGCCCCTTCGCTGTCGGTCGAGCCCGAGAGCAAGCCGGAGGTGTCGGTCAAGGTCCCCAGCTTGAAGGTGGTGCGCCTCCAGTTCCGGGGCAACCGCAAGGTCGAAGACGATGCCATCCGAGTCAACCTGCACACCTTGCCCGGCTCGTCGCTCAACAAGGACACCTTGCAGGACGACGTGCGCGCCATCTGGAAGATGGGTTACTTCGAGGACATTCAGGTTGAGACCACCGACACCACGGGCGGCGTGCTGGTGAGTTTCGTGCTCAAGGAAAAGCCCGCCATCCGCAAGATCTATGTGTCGGGCCACGACGAGGTCGGACTTTCCAAGATCAACGAGGTGCTCGATATCAAGAAGGAGCAGATTCTCGACCTGGCCAAGATCAAGAAGAACGTGGAGAAGATCCGCGAACTCTACCTGCAGCGCGGCTTTTACATGGCGGATGTTGACTACGAGTTGCGCCGCGATAGCCCGGGTGAGGTGGATGTGTACTTCCGCGTGCACGAGAACAGCAAGGTGGAAGTGCGCCGGGTGAACTTCACCGGCAACCAGCACGTGACCGATCAGGAACTGCGCGAGGTTATGCTCACCCAAGCCGGCGATCTCTTCGCGGCGCTCACCTCATCGGGCACCTACCGCGAGGACGTCTTCCAGCGCGACCTGACGCTGATCCAGGGCTACTACTTCGATCGTGGCTTCATCAACGTCAAGGTCGCGGAACCCCACCTGGAGCTGTCGGCGGACAAGCGTTCGCTCTACATCAGCATCGCCATCGACGAGAGCGAGCAGTACCGCATCGGCAGCATCGAGATGAAGGGCGATCTGCTGGAGAAGCCCGAGGTCCTGCTCAGCCGCCTGCAAGCCAAGCCGGGCGAGATCTTCAACCGCTCCAAGGTGGCGCAGGATGTTCAGGCCATCGCCGACTACTACAAGGACAAGGGCTATGCCTATGTGAACTCCACCCCGGAAACCACGGTCAACGAGAAGGAGCGCACGGTCAGTTTGTTCTTCGACATCCAGAAGGGCGCGGAGGTCACCTTCGAACGCATCAACATCCATGGCAACTCGAAGACGCGCGACAAGGTGATTCGGCGCGAACTACGCGTCTATGAGGGTGAGCGCTTCAGCCAGTCCGCCTTGGACTTGTCCAAACGCCGGGTCAATGCCTTGGGCTATTTCGAAAAGGTGGAAACCAGCACCAAGCGTGGCTCGGGCGACGACACCATGGAAGTCAACGTGGAGGTGGCCGAACGGCAGACCGGCGCTTTCCAGATTGGCGCGGGCTTCTCTTCGGTCGAATCTTTCATCGCGCAGGCGCAGATCTCGCAGAACAATCTGTTTGGCCGGGGTCAGTCGCTGGTTCTGCAGGCCCAGATGTCGACGCTGCGCCAGCTTTTCAGTTTGCAGTTCGACGAGCCGTATTTCTTGGACACCGACTGGCACTTCGGCTTCAACCTGTTCGACCAACAGCGCTACTACCTCGGGTTCACCCGCCAGTCGAAGGGTGGCAGCCTGACCTGGGGCTACTTGCTCACCGACCATTTGCGCACGTTCATCACCTATACCCTGCAGGACATCGCGGTCACCACCGGAGGCGCAAGCAGCCTGTTCAGTGGCGGCCAGCGTAGCCCATTGCCGCAAGGTTCGCTGGCCAATCTCCTGCACGCCGGAGTGGTTTCCTCGTTTCGTCTTTCGCTCACCTACGACACGCGCAACGACCGCATGTTTCCCCGCAGCGGTTGGTTCAACTCGATCTCTGCCGAGTTCGCCGAGCCGGCTTTTGGGTCGCAAGCCCAGTTCTCGCGTTTCGAAGGTACCGCGCGCTACTTCTATCCGCTGTGGGGACCGCTGGTGTTGCGCTTGAAGGGCGACATCGGCGCGGTGGTCAGCCGCGAGCCGCAGGGCGTGCCTATCTTCGAGCGCTACTTTGTGGGTGGCATCTACGATGTGCGTGGCTTCCAGTTGGCCTCGTTGGGCCCGCAGATCCGCGTGCCCGCCGCGCAGTCGCCCGATTCGCCTCTGCGGACCTTTGCCGTGGGTGGAAACATGCAGGTAGTGGGCAAGGTCGAACTCGAAATGCCCTTGTTCGAGAAGCTCAACATCCGCGCCGTGGTGTTCAGCGATGTTGGCAACGCGTACAACCTGGAGCATCAGTACTGCCGGCTCAAGCCCGCTTCTGCCGATCTCTCGGTCGATCCCTGCACGGCCGTGTTCCCGCTCAACAGTTTGCGTTCAAGTTGGGGCTTCGGATTGCGCTGGTTCTCGCCCATCGGGCCGTTGCGCTTCGAATGGGGCTTCCCCTATAAGCCGCTTCCCGGCGAAGATTCGGTCGTCTTCGAGTTCACGATTGGCAACGATTTGTAGCGACGATCCGTCAGCTCCTCACCTTGCGGACATCGCGTTGCTCAGCAACCTTCAACAGATTTCCGCAGTGGCCCTGACCCTTGCGGCGTGATATCCATGGGCCTTCTGGTGAACCAAATGAATACAAAATGCATTGTTCGTTCCACCCTAGTCGGATTCGTGATTGCTGCTGGCCTGATGCGGCCTGCGTTGGCCGAAGAGGTGAAGCTCGGCTACGTCGATCTGCGGCGTGCTCTCCATGAGACCGAGGACGGTCACAAGGCGGAGTCATCGCTGAAGAAGGTTTTTGATCAGAAGCAGAAGGAACTCGACGAGCAGCAGGAAGATGTCAAGAAGGCCATAGAAGACCTCAACAAGAAGCGCACCCTGCTGCCAGCTGACACGGTTCGCCAGAAGGAGAGCGAGTTGCAGGAACGGGTGGCCAAAGTACAGCAGACCTACATGCGCCACCAACAGGACTTGGCCGCAAAGGAAGAGGAGGCCACCCGGCCCATCGTGGAACGCTTGCAGCGGATCATAGCCAAGATCGCTGCGGCCGAGAACTTCACCATGATTCTCGACAAGAACCAGGGGGTCGTGTTTGCCAAGCCTCATCTGGATCTGACCAACGAGGTCATCCGGCGCTACAACGCAGGCGAGGAGAAGGGCGCCGCACCGGCTGCCAAGTCCGCACCCAGCAAGAAGAAGTAGCGGGGGCCATGGAGCTCGATACCCGCGCCATCGAAGCCATCCTGCCGCACCGAGCGCCCTTTCTAATGATCGACCATGTCGAGCTGGTCGACGGGGATCGCATTGTCGCGCGCAAGACCGTGGCCGCGGATGAACCCTTTTTCCAGGGCCATTTTCCTGGCCACCCCATCATGCCCGGCGTGCTCATCGTCGAGGCCATGGCTCAGGCGGGGGCGGTGCTGGCGGCCCGCCAGACCTCTTTCGATCCGGCCCGCCAGGTGATGTACTTCATGGCCATCGACAAGGCCAAGTTTCGCAAGCCGGTGCTTCCCGGCGACATTCTGAAGCTGGAAGTGGTTCCCCTGCGCAGGGGAACCGCCGTGTGGAAGATGCGTGCTCACGCGAGGGTCGGCGACGCTTTGGTCGCTGAGGCGGAGTTTCTAGTCGGCATCCGGCCCCGCACCGACGCGGCCAGCGCACCGGCCGCCAAATGACTTTGTCGGACATGGGCCATCGGTGTGCCGTGAAGGTTGTCGGGAAATTCGGGGCCGCCCAGGATGGCCGGCTAGCGGATCGCGGGTCGTGTGGGCGAGGGC
>PMJE01000414.1 GCA_003157315.1 Myxococcales bacterium
GAAGAGTGACCGTATGACCCATTTAGCAGAGTTGTAATACACGCGGGGTGGCCGTGCAAGCCTAAGCTGCTACCCCGCCCTGGGCAGCGCTCCCACGGCCCAGTCGTAGTCGGGCCGCGTGCCATCCCGTTGGGGCAGGTTACTGTCCGGCCCAAGGTCGAGCCCGCGGTCGGTGGCCCACTCGTGCAGCGACTCGAGCACGGCTTCGACCATTTGCCTCTGAATATGTCACTAGCGCTCCCACCAGCGCTTATGGATGGAAGGGCGGCGCGTTCTTGGGCTTGTCCGTGACCTTGCCCGCGCCTTTGCCGACAAATCCGATCTGACGGCCGGTCAGGGTCGGCATCAGGTTCTCGATCGCGGAGTACAGGGAAACGATACCTTTGCGATGAGCCTCGATGCTCTTGTCGTGAGCCGCGAACTTCAGGTCCATCTTTCGCTCCAGCTCGTCTACCTTCGCGGCGAGCTGGCGGTTCGTGGCAAGGATGCGCCGGAACCGCACGAAGGCCCGCACCGCGGGCGCGGTGCCTGAGACATATTCAGAAGCGCACCTACAAAGCACAAAGCGTGACCTCGTCCTGGAAGACCCAGCGCCACCTATCAACCTGGGTCTCACTCGAGGTCTTAACCTGCATCACCCCGGTTGCTACCACCCGCTCTTCCTTGACAGGGACATTGCAGCACAGTCGCGACTCGTCTCCGAAACAGCCCACGTTGGGGAGCGCGAGGCTTGAACCGTCTTCGACAATGAGGACGGCCTCCTTCGCGCCCTGGTTGCAGCAATGTTGGCGCCACGAAGGAACACATCCCTTTACGGTGTAGAAGCCCTGCCCAAACTGCAGCCGCCCTGCAATGCTGTAGGTCATCTCGCTTCCGGGAGGTAGCGTGGCTGGTACGGGCGGGGGCGAGGTCTTCATGTCGCGTGGGCAAGGTGGCAACGGGTTAGCGTCCTCGCAGTACCTATGGATACGGCATTCCCCAGCCCACATCAGGCCTAGCGATAGACCGTTGTCAATGACACCCTCGTGCGAGCAAGACGCACCCGCGCTCAAACCGAAGATGACAAACGCCAGGGTCTTCGAGCGAGCCATGCGCTGCCGACACCGCCCCAAGGGCAGCGCAGTGCCCAGAAACAGGGGCGATGTCAGGAACGCCATGCCAGGAAGGGACCGCATCGGGTAGCCGGGGAGTTATTTTGCGAACTGGCGTGACGGAGGAAATCGGGGCGGGCTCGATTTGGTGAGTATGCGCCGGAATCCGGGGAGAGGGCGAATCGAAAGAAGCGCCTCTTGGGCTGGGCGGTCGCCGTGCCCGGTGGCGCCGCAGCAGGCTTGCGCCTCCGGGTGAATCGGCTCGCCTTCAGCCCGGCGGGCAGATGAGGGGAATCATCTCGCGGCGGTTGCGCCGGTAGATGCGGAAGTCCCTCCGATCGACCGTGATCACCGGGTGCTTGGGATGAAGCTCGCTCATCCGGATGAGACAAAGATCCGCGAAGTCGGGATCGCGATCGGCGTAACGCGTGGCCAAGGTCTGCAGTTGCACCAGGTGCGCTGTGCAATCGAATCCGGGAAGCACCAGTCCATCGCGAACCATCGCAAGCACAACCGAAACGCTGCGCAGGTGGAAGGCTGCCTCGGCCAGTACCGCTTCGCAGGTAAGAAGCGGTTCACTGACCTGTTCGGCCACCCCGACCGCCCAGTGATACGCTAGTGGCACCATGCATGTGGCACGGATGGAATGTCGCTTGAGCTGGGAGCAACGTCGCACAGGCCAGGTGCGGGCGCGGGTCTGGCTCGGTTTGGCTTTGTCCATGGCCGCAGGGTCGACGAGCTCTTGCAAGAGTCCTCTGACGGTCAGTGTCGGGAGCGATGCCGCGGAGGGAAGCAGTGGTCTGCGCGTCTTGTTCGTGGGGAACAGTCTGACCTATCAGAACGACCTGCCCCGCATGATCGCTGCCCTGGCGAAATCGCGTGGCCACGACATGCAGTACGAGGTCTATGCGCCGGGTGGCTATCGCCTATCCCAGCACGCCGCCGATGCCAAGCTGTTCGAGAAGATCGATCGGGGTTCGTGGGATGTGGTCGTGCTACAGGAGCAGAGTCAGATGCCCGCCGTCCCGAGAGATCGGCTGGAACGGGAGGTCTATCCCTTCGCCCGCATGCTGAGCCAGCGCGTCCGGGCCGCGTCACCCAAGGCGAAGATCGCTTTCTATCAGACCATGGCCAAACGCAACGGCGATGCGCACTCTTTCCCGGACATTCCCGAGATGAGAACCTACGAAGGAATGCAGAGAAGGCTCAATTCCGCCTACGCCGAGATGGCGAAGGACAACCGCGGCCTCTTGGTCCCGGTCGGGTTGGTCTGGAAGGAGGTTCGCACCACCCGCGCGGAGCTTGGCTTGTACGCCGATGACACTCACCCCAGCCCGGTCGGGAGCTACCTGGCCGCCTGTGTCTTCTATGCGGTGCTGTTCGAGAGCAGCCCAGTCGGAGCGGCGCATCCGCCGAGCATCGACGACGCGACCGCCACCTTCCTGCAGACCATCACTTCTGCCGCACTGTCGAAGTAGGTAGAAAGTCGAGCCGACCACGGAGCCCACGAGCTCACCACCCGCATGGCGTACGCGCAGAGTTTCTGCGACGCCCGGGCTCCCGGGCTCCGCTTGACCCCGACGCGCGCAGGTGTCACTGTTACACCATGGCGATGAGCATCAGCATAAAGCAGCTTCATCAGACCACGGGCGAGTATGTGCGACAGGCCGCCCAGTCCAGTGTACCCATTCAGGTCACCGACCGGGGCAAACCCGTTGCCGTGCTCGCCAGCCCCGCCCTGCTGGTGCCCAGGCGCCGAGGCCGCACCCTGCTGGCCGAGTACAAGGCTCTGCTTTCCCGCAAGTCGTCGGGTAGCGTGCTTGCTGATCTGGACACAATCCGGGGCGACCGATGATAGCGTGCGACACCTCGGCGGTGGCCAAGTTCTACGTACCGGAAAAGGAATCACGGTCCATTCGCCGGTTGCTTGAGCATGCGGATCAGGCTTGCGTGTCCGAGCTGGTGCGGCCCGAGATCATGGCGGTCTTCCATCGCCGCCTGCGCGAAGGGAGCTGGAAGCGGCGAGACTTTCTCGCGGCGGTGCGCCAGTTCCAGCACGACGACCTGGCCGGTTTCTGGACCTGGTTGCCCATCGATGGCTTCATTCTGAGGGCTGCCGCCGAGATCTTTGCCACGTTGCCTTCGGAGATCTTCCTGCGCTCATCGGACTGCATTCATTTGATCACGGCCTTGCATCACAACTTCACCGAGTTCCTCACATTCGACGCCCAGCAAACCCGAGCCGCCGCCGCGCTTGGCCTGACCACGGTGACAGGGTGATGACCTGGACTATGCCTGGTCGAGCACTGGTTTGAGCCGCGTGCTACCTTTAGCGCTCGCGTGACCAGCGAGGAAAGCAGCCGGGGCAGCTATGGCAAATCATTCATGGCGTGAATGATTATCATTCATGGCGTGAATGCATGCGAGAGCGATGTCGGGGCCCCCAGAGCGTGACTCTGGCTATGCGAATGGGTTCTCGAATCATGTTGCACCTAGGAAGCGTGCGCCCGAAGACATTACCTCAGGGCGTCTCTCATCAGACGCTTGTGCAGACACACAGGATGTCCACCCAGGGATCCATGTCCCCGTGTGTGGCGTCATTGCAATTCCAATCACAAATCTGCTGCTTGCACGGTGAATTAATTGATGGGTCAACTACGGGCGACCACAAGTTCAAGGGGGAGTTTGGTTTCGCGCAAACGAAGCCAGCGGACGTGGAGAACGCTGGATCAGTCGCGACGCAAACCATCATATCTTTGTACTGCCGTCCCAAATCCGAATTGACAGCGTACGTATTGTCGAACGTAGTCATGCAGCTCTGCTCGCACACAGCTTCTGTGGTGGAGCACCCGGACAACCCACTGGCAAGGCCGCAGTTATGTGTGCACGCTTGGGCCAATGTCATTGTGGACGTTCCGGTTGTCCCGCCGGCAGCCGTATGACCACCAGTTGAGATTACGCCTCCGGTTGTTGCCGAACCGCCTGAGGCGGGAACGCCGCCCGAAGTGGTCACACCGCCGGTTGTTCTCGTGTCGCCTGAGCTGCTCGTACCGCCTGAACTGGTAATACCCCCAGTGGTTGTCGTGCCGCCAGAACTGGTCGTGCCGCCTGTGCCACCTGTTCGACTGCCCCCAACTCCTGAACCGCCGCTGGCCAAGCTGCCGCCGATACCGCCATCGAGACCAATGCCACCTGAGCCGCCGCCACCGGCACCACCCACGCTGTTGCCCCCTGAGCCGCCCGCGCCACTGCTAGTCCGGCCGGTCCCACTGCTGCCCCCCGAGTCACCCATGCCGCCGGTTCCCCCGGTTCCGACCGGTACGTTGGAGCTTGAACCTCCCGTACCGCTGCTGCTTGCATCGTGGTTCGCAATGCCGCTCCAGCAACGATTGTCGGATATCCGGCAGGCGTAGCCCGAAGGACAGCCCTTGTCGCAGGGAAGTGTTCCGTCCTTGGGATGCGGGTTGAAGCCGCAGCTTGAGACCAAGGCAAGGAGGCCGACAACAACGAAAGAACCGCGCATCAGAATGTCCCCTGGGCTGAGAGTCCCGCAACTCCGGGGCCCACCATTGGTGCAACCGCGGTTGCCGTGGAGGACGATGGGGACGAACCCAGCCAGTAGAGAACAGCTCCAGTTGCAAGTGCGGCGGCGCCTACGCTGTAGAATACCCACTGCATGATTTCGGCGTCCTTGCCGGCTTGATAGTCAGAGGACGTGGACGCGTCCGCACTGGTGATCTTGTCCGAAAGCGAGACAGCGCGGGTGTAGAAGTAGATGGCCGTGCCGATGGAAGCCACGCCGACCGCGCCCCAGACGATTCCCGCAATTCGCAAGCCGTGGCCCGAGGATGTTGTGTCAGGGGCCGGAATGGGCGGAGCGGCCGCCGTGATGGAGACCACTGGGAAGACTGCTGGCGAGGTAGGCGGCGGTGGCGTCGGAGGTTCCACGATGATGGAGACTGCGGGCGGTGGCGCGGAAGGGGCAACCTCTGCTGGCGGAGCCGGCGCCAGAGCCGGAACCGGAACCGGGACCGAAGCCGGGGCCGGAACCGTGGCCGTGGCCGGGACCGGAGCCGGGGCAACGACAGCGGGAGCAGCGGGTGGCGGCTCGCTTGATTTCACGACAGGGGCAGGTGCTTCGATTTGCCGACGCGGCTGGTTCTTCATCTCCTTCTCGAGCGTCCGGATGCGCCTTTCGATATCATTTCGCTTTGGACTGTCAGGATTCTCGATGAGGTAGTTCTTGTACAGGTCCAAGGCGCGCTGCAGATCGCCCTTGCGGCGATATGCCTGTGCCATGTTGAAGAGAAATGTTGGATCGCTACGCAGCCTGTAGGCATCTTCAAACTCCGCAATGGCATCGTCCCACTTGCCAAGGTCGAATGCCTGCTTCCCCTTTGCATAGTGCTGCCGCGCCTGCTCCGTCGCGTCTTCATCGGCGCGCGCTGGCGCAGAAGTCAACATGGCGGCGAAGCTCAGGCCAGCCAGACCGACCAAGACGGCGGTGAGCTGATTCCTGCCGGCACAACGGCTGCGCATCGAGTTGGATCCCTCCCTAGAAGAGACGTCGCCGATTGTATCCGAAGTGCGCCAGCCTGTCGTCACGCAAGTTTCAGGCCGAAGGTTCAACCCCGATATCCAGGTACAGCAGGATCGCAGCCTCAACTTCCCGCATACGCTGGCTGGACATACAGATGATCATACTCTCACGCATACGAGTTGACAAGCCCTGGCCGAGCCCGCGCACCCACCCTGTTGCACTTCCTTCCACTCTGTGGTCACTGTGTTCTCTGTGGTGAAGAAAGCTAGCCAGAACACCGCACGCCGTCTTGCAGTCTTGCTCGCGACCCTGTGCCTGCCGGGCTTTCCGGCCGTGGCCCAGCCGGCAGAGACCGGGGATTTCCGCGCGCCTGATCTGGTCGAGCTTGTGCGCCTTGATCCCAGCATCCATCTCGACATTCGCTACGCCACCACCGGCAACTTCACTGGCCGCAGACTGTACACCGAAGCACGGGCCTTTCTGCAGCGACCGGCGGCCGAGGCGCTTGTGCGCGCCAACCGGGCGCTCAAAGCGCGCGGATACGGCTTGCTGATCTTCGATGGCTACCGTCCCTGGTCAGTGACCAAGCTGTTTTGGGAGGTGACTCCGCCCGACAAGCACAAGTTCGTGGCCGACCCGCAAAAGGGTTCGCGCCACAATCGCGGCTGCGCAGTCGACGTGGGACTTTACGACCTTCGCACTGGGAGGGAAGTNNGGTTCAAAGTCAACCCCGACGAATGGTGGCACTTTGACTATCAGGACTGGCGCCTCTACCGCGTGCTGGACCTGCCGCTTGCCGCGATCCACGCCAGCCCGCGCGCGCCCGACGCAGGGCCGCCGTAGTCCCGCCCATCACAGCCAGGTGGCCCAGACTTCAGGCTGAACGCCGACTGTGGCACGGTCGCCGGCGCGCACGATGGGGGTGCGCAACAGCAGGGGATCGTCCAGCAACGCCTGCTCGATGCGCGGGCCAGTCGGGGCAGCGTATTTCAGGCCACGCTCCAAATAGCGCTTGCCCGCGCGATCGATCAGGTTCTCCACGCCGGCCACCGCATTCGCGATCTTGCGCAGCTCACCGGCCGAGGGGCCCTTCTCGCCGAGGTCAATCATCTGGAAGGGCACGCGACGCTCCTTGAAGAAGCGCTCGGCCTTGCGCGTATCAGGGCACTTGCGGGTGCCGAAGATCTGGAGGTTGGCAAGCGGCATGCGCCGCCATCATAGCCTCTCGGCGATACGCTTATCTACATCCGCCGGATTGAACCCAGGTTGTAGCCTCGCTCACCGAAAGGCTGCAGCTTTTCCAGCCAGATCTGTTCCAGCAGGGTCAATTCGTCCTGCAGGCAAAAGGCCGGATCTTCGCTTGGCTTCACGACTTCCAGAATCTCGAAAGTGAAGGAATCAGGGCCGAACTGGTTCCAGTCGTCTTGCAGGGCGGAATTATCGTGGCTGCCCGCGGAAAGCTCGAAGCGGATTCGGTTAAAGGGGCCGTGCAGATTGGTGCTGCTGCCGAGCAAAATCTTTCCGTTCTTGCAATTCTTGACCTGAAAGATCCCAGCCTGGCGTGGGGTTTCTTTGTAGCTGCGTCTCAGCTCGGCGCGGGTCTTGCCGGGAACGGGCATGGACGATCTTTCTCTTGACGCTGACCTTTGCTATTTCTATAAGTATCGAACTACTTCGGTGGAGTCAAGATGGAACGCGAAAAGAAGATGAGTGATCTGGTCGACTTCTTCAAGGTGCTGGGCGAGCCCAATCGCCTGCGCATCGTGGGGCTATTGGCCCAGCGGGCGTACACTGTGGAACAGCTCGGCGCGGCCTTGTGCGTGGGCGTGTCGACCGTATCGCACCACCTGACCCGCCTGGCCGGGGCGGGTCTGGTCAGCGCGCGCAGCGAGAGCTATTACAATCTCTACTCGCTCAAGACCGATGCGCTCTCCGACATGGCGAAGACCCTGCTCGCGCAAGCGCAGCCAGTGCGCCCGGAAAGCGAGCAGGAACTGAGTGACTATGATCGCAAAGTGCTGGCCACCTTCACTACCGCCGACGGCCGCATCAAAACCTTTCCCATGCAGGAAAGAAAATTCCGCGTGCTGCTCCGCCACATACTGCCGTCTTTCAGTCACGGCGTGCGCTATACGGAAAAGCGAGTCAATGAGATCCTGTCGAAGTACAACGACGACACCGCTCGCCTGCGCCGCTGGTTGGTGGACTTCGGCTACATGGCCCGCGAGGGCGGCGGCGGAAAGTACTGGCGGGTGGACGAGAAGTAGGCTGGCGCCGGTTTCGAAAGTCACCCCACGCACGCAGCCCGGGTCGTCCCACGTTTCCACACAATGTGTGTCTGCCATTCGAGCGAGGACGGATGCCTGAGTCCAGCGTAGAATGGGCATCCTGTCGTCGGCCCTTTTTGGTGAGCCACATGACAGTGAGACTTCACTGCCTTTGTCGTGCAAGAGATCAACTTCCCTGTGGAGAAGCCATGAACCTGATTCACAAGACACGTTCTCTCGTCCTCGTGCTGCTGGCTGGTGCGCCGCTGGCAATCGGCTGCGGCCAGGACACTTCACCGGCCACCTCCGGCAGTGGAGGTGCCCAGAGCGGTGGAGTCGGCGCGGGAGGCAGCTCGTCCAATTCCGGTGGCAGGACCGCCTCAGGCGGGCAAGCCGCAACTGGCGGTAGCGCTGGCGGCGCTGCATCCGGAGGCGCCAGCGGCGGATCCACGGGCGTCAGCGGCGGATCCACGGGCACCGGCGGCGGTTCTGCTACGGGGGGCACGACTGGTACTGGAGGACGCACCGGTCAGGACGCTGCCGCGGGTGGCGCCGGCACCTCAACCGGCGGAAGCACTAGGTCCGGTGGGACCACAGGACAAGGCGGCGCGGCCGGTGGAACCACCACCGCTGGCGGAAGCACCGCCACTGGTGGAACTACTGCCGGCGACGGAAGTACCGACACTGGCGGAAGCATCGCTCCTGACGCAAACCCTCCGAGCGATGGGAACCTCGACGCCGACGCGAACCTCAACCTCGACGTGAACTCCGCCACCGGCGGGACCTCCGGCACGGGTGGAACCGCTAGCGGTGGCACGACCGGCACCGGAGGCATCACCGGAACCGGCGGCTCGACCGTGCCGCCGGGTAATCGGGTCCGAACCATCATGCCGTTTGACGCCAGCTGGCTCTACAAGAACGGCGACACGACCGGGGCGGACGGTGCGACGTTCGCGGACAGCACATGGCGCTCATTGAGCGTACCGCACGATTGGGCCATCGAGGGAACCAACCCTCCCGCCAACCCGTTCTCATCATCGGCCGCGACCACGGGCAGGGGCGCCTGGGTGGCCTCGGGAATCGCCTGGTACCGCAAGCATTTCACGCTTCCGCAATCCCTCTCAGGCGACCAAGTCTACATTGAGTTCGACGGTGTGATGGGGAACAGCACCGTCTACGTCAACGGCACGCAGATCGGGAACCATCCCTACGGGTACGTCAGCTTCCGCTACGACATCACAGCGAACGTCAAGTTCGGGACGACGGACAACGTGATCGCGGTCAAGTGCGACACATCGGTGCAGCCCGCGTCGCGTTTCTACGCCGGCGCTGGCATTTACCGCCATGTCCGTCTGCTTGCGACCAATCCAGTGCATGTAGATCAGTGGGCGACCTACGTGCAAACGCCCTCGCCCACCACCACGACGGCGACCGTCCATGTTCAAACCGCGGTGGTCAACAACGGCACGACGTCTCAAAGCGTAGCGCTGCAGGGCATTGTCAGCGGTCCGGATGGCAAACAGGCGGGAACCGGCTCGGCGGCTGCCCAGACCATCGCAGCAGGGGCATCGGCCAGCTTCACCTTCGATGTAACGGTGGCGAATCCCAAGCTGTGGGATCTACAGAATCCCAACATGTACTCGCTGTTGACCAACGTCCAGGTTGGCGGCACCACCGTCGACGACGACTTGACGCCGTTCGGGATCCGCAGCCTGATATTCAACAACGGCCTGACCCTTAACGGCAAATCCATAAAGCTCGCAGGCACCGCCAACCATCAGGACTATCACGGGCTCGGACTGGCCGCGCCGGCGCGGGCAGTGCAGAGGCGCATCGCGAGGCTGAAGACCACCGGTTCGAACGCCTGGCGTACGGCGCATGATCCGCCCAGCCCGGATTTCCTCGATCTGACGGATCGAATGGGAATGCTCGTGCTCGACGAGTTCACCGATGTATGGACCAATATGAAGTATCAGGACAAGGGCGACTACTCGTCCTACTTCAACAAGGCATCCACCAAGCCGACAGGAATGCCTGCGTTGCCGGCAGCCGCCACGGGTACCAAGTGGTGGGAGGTCGATTTCACTGGGTTTATCATGCGGGATCGCAACCACCCGAGCGTGGCCCTCTACAGCACGGGCAATGAGATCCACGATTCGCTCTCTTCGCGAACTCCAATTCTCTCCGAGATGAACAAGATCTCTCACGCACTCGATCCCTCACGCTACATCACCCAGGCTCTGCTGGATCCTGGCACGGCTGGCGACACTGGCTCCGGCGCACAAACCGCCAGTCTGCTTGACGTCTGGGGCACGAACTACAACGCCTCGGTCTGCAAGCAGATGGAGGGAAGTACGGCTACCAAGTCCAGTATGGTTACCGAGGACGGCACCAACGCGACGGGAGACTGGAGCACGGCCAATGGCGACACTGGACTGACGGGCATATTCCTGTGGACTGGCGTGTCGTACATGGGCGAGGTCGATACGCAAACCACCAAGATCGGAGGCGGCGGTGGCCTAATGAGTGAACTCGGGGTCATCAGCGGTACCGGCAACACCTGGCAGGGTGTTTGGGGCGCAACCAAGACGACGTTTAACTCGGGTGCGGTGGCTGGCAAGGTAACTGTCACGCCTGATCACACCACGCTGCTCGTCGACAACAACGACTGCGTCTTCTTCATGGCAGCTGTATCAGGCGGCACAGCCACTCCGATCACCTTC
>PMJE01000465.1 GCA_003157315.1 Myxococcales bacterium
GTTGATACGGGAGGGGAGCTGTGCGCCAAGGCGCGCCACATCTTGACGGGCGCGCGGTATTTGTCTACGGTCGCACGGTGTTGTCCCGTAGCTGCCTTTGGGCGCTTGCACTGGGCATTGTCGTGCCGCTGGGCTGCGGACCGATCCGATACCGGACTGAGGTAGTCTTGCGCGCTGCCTCGGCCCTGGCGCAGGCCAAAGACGCAGGGGCGGAGCAGCAGGCCCCCTACGAATACGCGAAGGCAGACGCGTACCTTCGTCAGGCGAGGGAGAACGCCGACCACGCATACTTTCAGACTGCCCTCGATTGGGGACGCCGCAGCGAGGACTGTTCACAGAAGGCGATCGAGCGCGCCAAGCAGCCCCAGCCCGAGGCTGAAACAGCACACCCTCCGCAAACAACGTGTGGGGGACCATGAACCGGCGACGGCGATTGGCAATCGGGAGCGCCGTCCTGTTCTTGCTCCTGGGATGTGCTGGCCAGGACTTGGCGGTACGGGCAAATGGCGTTCGAGCTGGCCTGCACAAGGCGCGCGAGAACGGGGCCTACAAGTGCGCTCCTCGCCAACTGGCGCTTTCCGAGGCCAATGCGGAGTTCGCCGAGCGTGAGCTTGACCGGGGTGAGTACTTCCGGGCACTGGACTACGTTGAGATCGCGGAGGCCAACGCGCGCCAGGCCCTGCGTTTGTCGAAGGATGCTTGCGGAAAACCGCCCCCACCGGCGCGCCCTCTCGACACGGATGGCGACGGCATCCCCGACACGCTGGACAAGTGCCCCAACCAGCCCGAGGACAAGGACGGTTTCGAGGACGAAGATGGTTGCCCCGACCTCGACAACGATGGCGACGGCATCCCCGACACGCTGGACAAGTGCCCCAACGAGCCCGAGGACAAGGACGGTTTCGAGGACGAGGATGGCTGCCCCGACCTGGACAACGACAAGGACGGCATCCCCGACACCTCTGACCTGTGTCCGAACGAGCCAGGCCCGCCTGAGGAGCGCGGTTGCCCCAAGAAATACTCGCTGGTTTCGGTCACCCAAGAGAAGATAGAGCTTCACCAGGCGGTCTTTTTTGCCACGGCCAAATCAACCATCATGCCGCAGAGCTTTGCCCTGCTGAACGAGGTCGCAGACGTCTTGAAGTCGCGGTCCACCATGCAGGTCAGGGTCGAGGGACACACGGACAGCCGAGGAAAGCGGGCCGCGAACATGCTCCTGTCGCAGGGACGGGCCAATGCTGTGAAGACCTACCTGGTCGACCATGGCATCGACGCCAGCCGGATGGTATCGATAGGGTTTGGACCTGATCAGCCAATCGAGACCAACCGGACCGCGGCGGGACGTGAGAAGAACCGACGGGTCGAATTCGTGATATTGCAGCAGTAGCGGAGGAGAAGCCCAAGATGGGAAACACCACTACACGACGGCGAGTGGCAAGGTCGCGCGCAGCTAGATGGGCGTTGCTGGCCCTGCAAGTAGGTTTGATCGGCGCGGTTTTTTCGGCGTCGGCAGCGCCGGTGCTGGGCCAGGAAGACGACACGCCGGTCAAGAAGATCATCGATTTGAACAAGAAGGCATTGGCTTCGATCGACGCCAAGAAGTTCGACGTGGCTCGCGACAGTCTTCTGCAGGCGGTGACCGTGGCCAAGCAGGCGAACCTGCTTATGCACAAGATGCTGGCTCGGACCTATGTCCACTTGGGTGCGGTCTATTTCTTGGGCTACAACGATCGCAAGTCAGCCTTGAAGTATTTTGGTTTGGCCAAGAGCATTCGCGCCGACATTCAGCTCACCCCGTCGCTGGCAACCCCAAACTTGACCGCCGTGTTCGAGAAGGGGTCAGCCGAAGCAGGGTCAACCGAGGCTTCGGGAGAAACCGCCAAGCCGAGCCGCCGTCCACCACCGCGTGCACCCGCTCCTGCGCCGACCGCGCCGCCAGTAGAGGCGGCGCCTGCGCGTCCGCCGGTCCCCGCGGTCGTTCAGGGCGAGCCGGAATTGCCAGTTGTGTTGCCTGCCGACCTCTACTGCCCCGCAGTGGAAGAGGCGCCCGAAGGTCAGGAGATCGTGATCCGCTGCGCGGTGAAGCCCACACTAAAGGCTGAACGCGTCTTGCTCTATTTCCGGGCGTCCGGCGCACCCACCTACGCTGTCGCGGCCATGCAGAACTCTCCCAAAGGCTGGCTGGAGGCCAGCATACCCGCCGAGGTCGCAACCGGAGAGAGCCTGCAGTACTACTGTGAGGCGAGAGACACCGCCGACAACGTGGTGGCCACCAATGGGCAGGAGGAAGTTCCCAACCCCATCATCCTCAAGCCCGCCGGGACCACGCTGCCACCACCGGGGGCGAGCGGAGGCAAGGGCGACGGGGAAGATGCGCTTGCGGGGATCAAGCACGAGCAGCAAGACGAGGTTCGGGAAAAGGGTATCCATCGTCGGCGTCAAGGCGCTTTCTGGATGGGCATCGGCTGGGGAACCGGCTGGGGCTATCACCTGAGCCAGAAGTTTGAATGGAGGGCCGACGCCCTGGACTACCCACACGCCGGCGTGCACACTGTGGGCTGGCTGAACTTCTATCCCGAGGTCGGGTATCTCATCACGGAACACATCGGGGTCGCGGTGCAAGGCCGGCTGGAGTACATCCCGATAGAAGGCTCCGGCGACACCCATCAAGGCCGGCCCGCCAACGGAGCCTATGGGGTGTTGGCGCGAGGTCTGTACTACCTGGACTTGGGCGCTGGCAATGCACAGCTCCAGTTCTCGGCCAATATCGGCGCTGGTGAGTACCGCTTCGCCTACCCACCGACCAATCCCAACCACAACTGCAAGAATGGTTCGAACCCGTGCGTCCTGGACTCGAATGACAACCCAATCCCGGCACCCACGCTGCTCACGGACACCGTTCGTAGCGGAACGTTCCTCTATGGCGTCGGAGTTGGCTTTGTCTATCACTTCGCCCACTGGGTCGCGGCCAACTTCGAGGTGCGTTTCTTGGGGGCTGGCCCGCACTTGGGGCTTCTGGGCGAGGGCTACCTTTCGGCGCAGTTCTCACTTGGCGGCAAGCGACCAGCACAACCGGGAGACGCCCCGCCAATGGAGCGACTGCCAGAGGAAGACGAGGCGGAGGAGTAATCCGCGAGTCCGCGCGGCGATTGCGCTGCCACAGACCCAGTCCTGTTCGCTGCGGCTGAGAGGCGCAGCGACCCACACGGGCGAGGCAGCCGCGGGCGAGTTGTGCTCGTGGCTAACCCGCCGAAATACCAGGAGTTTTTCGTTCTACAGCCGCTCTCGTTTTCATCATTACTGAGGCGGCGCATTGCAAATCATGATACAAAGGTACTCCACTGAGGAGGCTATCGATGCGCATATTGAACCGAATAGTTGCCCTATCCTTGAGTTCTCTTCTAGCCTGCGTTCTCGCGCCCAGTGTTGCCAAGGCACAGGCTCCGCAGTACCCAGCTCCGCAGCCCGGGTATCAACAGGCGGCGCCTCAGCCGAGTGCCCCGGGCTACCCGCAGCAGCAGGCATACCCACAA
>PMJE01000242.1:0-174 GCA_003157315.1 Myxococcales bacterium
GCCAAGCAGAGCTGCGCCGGCAAGAGCCACGCCGACCACCAGTTCACGTCGGCCGCGGCCGCGGGGCACCAGGTCGGTGGTTTGCTCGCTGCCTCGCGGCTGTAGGCTGTCAGCAGTAGGCGTTTTCCCTCCGCTCGGAGGCATGGTGGCGCCGTTCACCAGCGATCGAGATGG
>PMJE01000242.1:204-8975 GCA_003157315.1 Myxococcales bacterium
CACCACCTGCTCCAGCTCGGGCGGACAGTCCGGCCTGAGATCGAGCAGGGGAACAATGGCGAGATTCGAGATGTTGAAGAGAATCTCGAATGGGTTCTCGCCCGGGTGGCCTCGCATCCCGGTCAGCATCTCGTACAGAATCAGGCCGATGGCGTACTGATCGCTGAGATGGGTCACCTGGCGCGCGCCGCGGGCCTGTTCGGGGGACATGTAGGCGGCGGTGCCCAGTACCGTCAGTGTCCCGGTGAGCGCCCCCGACGGTTCGTCCGTCATCAATTTCGACACACCAAAGTCGAGCACCTTGGGAACCAGATCGCCCCACGGCCCCTGGATGAGAAAAATGTTTTCCGGCTTGAGATCGCGATGAATGATGCCTTCGGCATGCCCGGCGGCAACCGCCGAAAGCACAGGCAGCAAGATATCCGCCGTCTCGAGAAACTCCAGGCGCCCGCGGCTGGCCAGCAGGTGACCGAGGGTCTGCCCCTCCAGAAACTCCATCACCATGTAGGGTATGTCGCCCTCGCAGCCGACATCGCTCACGCGTACGATATTGGGGTGGTTTATGCGCGCAGCCACCTCCGCCTCGCGCAAGAAGCGTGTGCGGAATTCAGGGGTTTGCGCGATGGCGGGCAGCAGCGTCTTGATCGCGAAGCGCTTCTTCAGGGCAGGATGGAACGCCTCGTAAACGGTTCCCATTCCGCCTTCACCGATGGTCCGAACGATCTGGTAGCGGGCGAAGATCTGGCCAGCTTGTATCGGGTTGGTGGCGTTCATCTCTGGCAAACCCCAACTAGGATAGCAGTGCACGGTGCAGTACACAAAGCCGCTGCGCTATCCTCCAACCACCAGAGCCAGTGCCTCTACATGTGGGGTCTGAGCCAGCATGTCGTAGGCAGTGATGCCGACGGTGGGCATGCCCAGACGCGCGAGGGCCGCTAGGTCACGCGCCAGAGAAGCGGGATTGCAACTCAGGTAGGCCACCAGGCGCGGGCGCAGTTGTGCCACAGCCGCGATGGTGGCCGCGGCACACCCCTTGCGCGGCGGATTGAGCACCACCAGGTCAGCCCTGCCCACGCGAGCAACATGATCCGCAACGTCGCCGGTCACGAAGCGAATGCGTGCCCCGGGATCTCCGGGCCCGCATTCGGCGAGAAATGCCTGCGCGGTCGCGCAGGCCGCCGGGTTTTCTTCGATAGCCACCACCTCTCGCGCCAGCGGCGCCAGCGCCATGGCGATGCCGCCTGCGCCAGCATAGGCGTCGATCACGCGATCGATCGATCCCAGCCTTTCGGCAGCGGCCACAATGTCCTGGTAGGCGCGGCCCGCCACCAGGCGATTGGCTTGAGAAAATGAACGCGGCCCCAGGCGCACGCGCGCCGGGCCGATGGTGTCTTCTATGCTAGCGGAGCCAAACAGCAGATGCTCTTTCTCGCCGAAAAGCGCGTTTCCGCGCGTGCTGTTGATGTTGTGGACCACGCCCAGCACCGCCGGGCAGGCGGCGGCAAGCTCGCGCGCCAAAGTCTCCGCCTGGGGCCAGCTTTCGCGTCCGGTG
Organism: Myxococcales bacterium; assembly: GCA_003157315.1. Next base: position 1,757 of record PMJE01000242.1, read on the forward strand.
ACCAACGCAACCAGCAGCTTGCCCTCGGCATTGGCGCGCACGAGTACGTACCGCAGAAGCCCGGTGCGACGAATTTCATCGAAAGGCGCGACCGCGTGTTTGACGAGCAGGGTCAGTAGCGCGGCCGCGACCTCGGCCAGCGCCGGCTCGCCGACGGGGCATCCGGACATGTCCACGATTTCATGTGATCGCGGGGCATAGGCCCCCAGCACCAGCTTGCCGTCGCGGTCGTGTCCAAAGACATACTTGGCGTTGGCGCGATAGCCGAATGGGTGCGGCGAGGGCAGGCAGGCCGCCACCGGTGCGTGGACTTCCTGCGCTGCCATCGCCTCGGCCACCAGTTCGCGTTTCCATTTCAGCTGGGCGGCATAGGCCCAGTTTGCCAGTGGGCAACCGCCGCAAGCATGGTGGGCCGGGCAGGGCGGCGTCACCCGTTCGGGCGAGGAACTCACGATGTCTTCAAGATCAGCCCACGCGTCTCGGCCTTGCGGAAGCAGGTGCGGCGACACATGCGTCACCGTGGCGCGCACGCGCTCACCTGGCAGGGCGCCGGCCACATGCAGGCGAAAGAAAGCTGCGCTGCTTGGTACTTCGGCCACGCCGGCCCCATCGGGGTCCAGCCGGTCGATCGTCACCAAAAGGCTTACGCCTGGCTCAAGGGACGCGTCCAGAGGCAAAGCCACGCCCTTCTAGCCAGGATCTCGCGAAGCGAGAACGTCCCTGGCCAGCCTTTCCACAACAGAGAACACAGAGATCGGATAGGAAGAAGGAATCCGGACTGCGCTGGATCCGTTTCTCATCCGGCTCTGCGTCCTCTGTGGCCTCTTTGCGAAATAGCTAGCCTCGATCCACGGCCCATGCGCTCTGGCTAAAGGGTGTGGTGCTACACGCCGGTGCCATTGCCCGAACTGGGCTTGGGCTCTGGCGGGTGGTCGGGCAAGGCCACGTCCAATGCTGCCACCGGCCGCTCCAGGGTCGACACCGCCTTGGCGCAGGCCAGGGTACGCATCCCGCTGGGAAAATGCACCTCGACCTTGCCTGGGCCTGGCGCGCCGCTGACCACGCCGATGCCAAAGGTCGCGTGGGCAACGCGCTCACCAGTCAGGTAACCTTCCCTGGGCGAGTAGGTGCGCGGTGGCTTTTTGGGGTCAAAGACCACCGCGGAGGCCGGCGTGATTGGGTTCGACCGCGTGATGCGCCGTTTTCGGGATCGCCCCCACGCATTGCCCGAGCCACCGCTGGCAGCCGCCGCAGGCTGCTGGTCGCCGCGGTAGTTGTGCTGGCCGCCGCAGAGTTTGCACACGACCTTGGCCACATGGTCGCCCACTTTGGCCATCACCACATGCCAGGTGTCGCCACAGCGGGTACAAATGTCCTCGATATCCTCTCCTACCCCAGGGGTCGACATAGTTGCTTCGACGTAGCCTCCTAATTGTACGAGTCTACAGGGATCGGGCCGGCTTGTGGGCTACTTCTTGAAAAAGGACACGGCGTAAAGGTTGAGGGCGTCAACCTGCTGCGGCGTCAGGCGATCGCCAAACGGCTTCATTTCCTGTTCTTTCCCATTGACCGTCCGCTTGATGCCTTCAAGAACCGACTTGCGGGCCCGTTCCACGGTCACGTCTTTCCAGTAGGCGGCCTTGGTCATGTCGTCGATGCCCATCTCGGTGCCTTGCTCGGTGTGGGCGAGGCCGTCCTCGCCATGACAGGTCGCGCACTTGGAATCCCACAAGCGCACGGTCTTCTTTTCCGGCTTGTAGCCCGCGGGCCGCGAAAGGGGTGTTCCTGCGGTTTCTGCCTGCACGTTGTGTCGGAGAAATGGGCTGGCCAGCAGGGCCATCAGTGACGGAACGAGGACCAGTCTGAAGGGCGAACTGCGGCGAAACATGGCGAGGCATTCTCTTATCATTTACCGGGCCAAGCGCCAGAATCGTCTTGCAGGTAGATTGAAGGTTCTTGCCCGCCATGCCTTTCCGGATTTCGCCGCTTGCCAGTGTCGTGCTGCTTGGCTGGGTCATCGCGACCAGCCAGACGATATTGCTGCGTGAGACGCTTGCGGCCGCGCAGGGCAATGAGCTGGCCATCGCCTTGGCTCTGGGCCAATGGCTGCTTCTGACCGCGGTCGGCAGCGCCGCGGCCGGGCTGCTTCCGAGCCGTTTCTCCCGTAAGTTCTTCATGGTCGGCGCGCTCTTGCTCGGCCCGGCGCTCTTCGCTGCGTTGCTGACTGCGCGCGGGCTGCCGCGCATCTTCTCGCTGGCGCCGGGCGCTCTGCTCAGCCTCGATGAGCACGTGCTTGGGCTGCTGCTCACTCTGGCGCCGGTCTGCTTGGTTGGCGGAACCAGCTTCACCCTGGCCTGTCGACTGCCCGGCGTGGCCCCGGAGCGGGCCTACCTGGCCGAGGCAGCAGGTTGGCTCTTGGGAGGCGTGACCGCGACCTGGCTGGTGGAGACTTGGCAGCCGTTTGCCGTGGCCGCCGGGCTGAGCGTCGGTGCAGTGCTGGCTGCGGCCTTGCTCGCCGGCCGCGCGTGGATCTTGGCGGCGGTCGGGCTCGCCGCAGTTGCCGTTTTGGGCCAGCGTGGGCTGGGCAGCGTTGAGGCGCGCAGCCTGGCCTGGCGTTGGCCAGGGGAGACCATCGAGGCGAGCGCATACACCCGTCACGGCCATGTGGTCGTGCTGCTTCGGGCAGAGCAGCGCGCTCTCTACGAGGACGGCCATCTGGCCCTGGTGCTGCCCGAGCGCCAGTCGTCCGAAGAGCTGGCGCACTTGGCTTTGCTGCAGGTGCACGAGCCGCGGCGGATCTTCGTGGCACGTGGAATGGGTGGCCTTCTGCCCGAGATTCTCAAGTATCCAGTCGTCGAGGTGGCCATGGCAGAACCTGAGGCGACCTTGGCCGAGATGGAGATCAAGGCCGCTGACCCTGAAACACGCCAGGCGCTGCGCGATCCCCGGGTCCACATGCTAACCGGCGATGTACGCAATCTCCTTCGCAAGGATTCAGATCCTTCCTATGACGTCGTTCTGCTTTCGACGGCCGAGCCGTCGACCTTGCTCGCCAGTCGGCTGCTCACCCGGGAGAGCTTCGCCGAGGCCCGGCGCGCGTTGCGGCCCGGTGGCGTGTTGGCCTTTGCCCTGCCCGGTGCTGAGAACTACTACAGTCCGGAATTGGTGGCGCGTAACGCCGCGATCTACAAGGCGCTGGCCTCTGTGTTCGCGCATGTGGAGGTGACGCCGCTGTCGACCAACTACTTTCTGGCCAGCGATGCGCCTTTGAGTCGCAATCCGGTGGAACTGGCGCGGCGGCTTCGCGAACGGAAGGTGACGGCCAACTTCGTGGATGAGTACGCCCTTGCGGTGCTCATGCCCGAGGAGCGCGTGCAGTCCCTGTCCGATCGGTACAGAGACGCGGCGGTTGCGGCAAGCAGCGATCGTCTTCCCACGGCGTACCTGCACAACCTGCTGGTTTCTGGGCGTGCTGACCCCGGGCGCGTCGCCTATCTGTTGCGCTGGGCGCTGGGCCTCGGGTTCTGGCCGCTGGCGCTGGGACTTGCCGTGCTGCTTGTGGTGCCGGCTTTCCTCGTCGCGCGAGGCCGCGAGTCGCAGAGGCCAGCGCTCCTGGTTGTGTCAGTGGTCGGTTTTTCCAGCATGGCCTCGGCCTTGCTGATTCTCGACGTCACGCAGTCTGCCCTGGGAGTTCTGCATCACCTACTGGGCGCCCTGCTGGCCGCCAACATGGCTGGTCTGGCATTTGCTGCGACAACATCCACCCTGGTTTCGGGGCCGAGGAATCGACTATGGGGCGCGGTCAGCCTCTCCCTCCTGGTTCCCGCGCTTCTACCTCTGCTTTCACGCGCCTCTACACTGGTGCCGGCAGCTGTGATAATGGCCGCCTTGCTGGTTGCTTCGCTTGCAGCCGGCGCAGCGGTTGGAATCGCCTTTCGTTCAGCCTTGGACAAGGGCACTACGCCAGCGGCAACCTACGTCGTGGACTTGGTGGGTGCGGCCTTCGCCGCGCCGGTTGTTGCTGCGGTTGCGCTTCCTGGTTTCGGCCTTGACGCGGCCTGTGCGCTGGTCGCCTTGCTAGGCGCTCCACCAGCACTTGCCCTGGCAATCGCTCGGCGCCGGTGATCAAGGACTCTCTCATGGCTCGCGGAGTCTCTTGACCCGGGGATGGCTTTCGCATTGGATAGGCTCCCCCATGACGTCTAAACGCACCCGATCTGTTCTGTTATCAGTCGTCCTTTGCCTAGCGCCGGCGATCGCCCTGATCTTCAGCCCCGTGGCAGAAGCGGCCAAGAAGGAGACGGCCAAGCCGGCCGCAGCCAAGAAGAAGGCAGCGCCCAGTCCGTCGGACAGCAAGAAGGCCAAGAAGGCGGGCAAGGCGTCTGTCGCCTCCCCTGCGCCTGCAGCAGGCCAAACTTGGGAGACTCCTCCCAGGGACGACATAACCAAGAATCCCCTGCCACCACCCCCAGTAGAAAAGAAACCCGAGCCCGCGCCCGCACCCGCGCCCGCGCCTGCTGCCGCGCCCGAGCCCGCGCCCGCACCCGCGCCCGCGCCGCCTGCACCGCCACCTGCGGAGCAAGCGGCAGCACTGTCCGAGCCGCAGCCTTCGCCGGCGACTCCGCCTGAAGAAGAAACTATGCCGACCTTTGGCCCGCCGCCACCTCAGTACGTCGAGCATCTTGGGCCCGGCGCATATCCCGCCAGGTTGCGCGGGCTGTACGGCGGATCGCTTTGGCTCGAACCCTCCTTCCACGGCCTACAATGGCCCTTCATGGCAAGGACCGGGGTCGGTGTCTCCGGCTCGGTATGGGTCGATAGCGGCTATGAGAAGATCTCAAGTGAGAATCCCGCTGAGCCGAAGATCGCCAACCTGTTACAGCACGGCCGCGCAGTCTTGCGCGTGACACCGATCTACGTGAGCGGCCGGTTCTTCATTCAAGGCCAGGTCGAGCTGGTCGGCAACGGGTGTCAGAGCGCGGACAGAAGCATGTGCGATCAATCTGAAAAAGGGACAGTCGACCTCGACGACCTTTGGCTGCGCGTAGGGCAGTGGAACGTCTGGGACCTCAAGGTCGGGCGTTTCGAAGGGTGGGAAATCTATCACACAGGCATGGGCCTCGACATCAACACCCTGGAGCGACGGGGAGCGTGGCAAACGGTGACGGGCCTGGGCGTCCTTCCTGCCCCTCAGTACTACGGCGTGAACTACATGCATGACCGGCCGCGGGGCATGGGGCTGGGCTACGCTGCTCTACATTACTACCCCGTTAGCGTTCTGCGCTTCGAGCTGCTCGGCGAGATTGGAACCGACGACGCAGCTGACTCCAGCGCAGCAACCACGGCCGCGGCCGGTGCACCCACCGCTGTTGCTGGCGGCAACAACGTCTGGGGGGCGCGTCCCAGCGGTATCTTGGACCTGGGATGGCTGAAGCTCAAGGCAGGGGCAGAGTACCAGAGTGTGACAGCGTCGACGCAGATGCTCAGCAATGGTGCCTTTGTGGACGACAAGACCGAGACAAGCAAGCTAGGCGTGGGGGCTGCGTTCCAGTTTGTTCTCGATCCCTACGTCGAATTCGGCGGAAACATTGGCTGGGGCGATGTGAAGCAGAAAGATGCGAGCGGGAATTCTGACTCGACAGGCTCCTACACAACGACCAGCGTGGGCGGTTTTGCCAATGTTCGCCTAGGCCGCCGGGGATCGGGCTTCGAAGATCTGTTGCTCGGCGGAGGCGCCAACTGGACGACGCAGTACTACAGCCACAAGGTGGCCAACTCGGATGCCGACTACACTGCGCACCTGCAGATTTTCGGGGCCGTCCAGTACCTGATCGCCAAGCAACTCTTCGTCAAGGCAGTTGTGGCCTATGCTCGCGCGGACATCTGGCCAAGCGGCCAGCCGGACTCCCTAGCCAACGAGATGTGGAGCGCTCGTATCCGCCTGATGTACCTGTACTGAGGATCTATCCAGAGTCCATCGGGACATTGCGGGCCGCCTGAAGGGCCGGCCCGCGGATCGCGGGTTGGCCGACATGCCCTAAGTCCTAGGGGGCGAAGCCGGCGGGCTCCCCACGCGGCTTGCGCCCGAGTTACGCCCGGGCTGCGGTGCCTTCGGGCGTGCCGGAGTCGGGACCGGGCACCACCACCGGAACTGACTCCAGGGTTAGCTCCAGTGCCTCCTGGATGCGCTTCACGAACACCAGTTCCAGATCCTTGCGGACACTCTCGGGGATGTCGACCATGTCCTTGCGGTTGCGGTCAGGAAGAATCACGCGCCTGATCCCGGCCCGGTGCGCGGCCAGTACCTTCTCTTTGATCCCGCCCACCGGCAGCACGCTGCCGCGCAAGGTGATCTCGCCGGTCATGGCCACGTCCCCACGCACGCGACGGCCGGTGAACAGCGACGCCAGCGCCACGATCATGGCCACGCCCGCCGAAGGCCCGTCTTTTGACACTGCGCCGGCCGGCACGTGCAGGTGCACGTCCAGCTTCTCGAAATCCGGATTGAGGTTGAACTCCTCGACATGGGTGCGCACCCACGACAGGGCCGCGCGCGCTGATTCCTTCATCACGTCGCCCAGGTGGCCGGTGAGGATGAGACTGCCCTTGCCTGGCATCTGCGACGCCTCGATGAACAGGATGTCGCCGCCGGTGGGCATCCAGGCCAGCCCGGTGGCCACGCCGGGCACCTCGGTTCGCTCGGCCACCTCGGAGAAGAATTTTTGCGGTCCCAGGAAATCCGCGATCTGCGCCGGATCAAGCTTTGGCTGATAGGGCAAGTCCTCTGCCACCTTCACCGCGACGCCGCGAATGACGTTTGCCACCTCGCGCTCCAAGTTGCGCACGCCTGCCTCGCGCGTGTACTGTTCGATGATCGCGGTCAGGCTTTCCTCGTCGAAACTGATCTGCCTCTCATCCAGTCCGTGCTCGGCGATCTGCTTGGGCACCAGGTGGCGCTTGGCGATCTCCAGCTTCTCATCGCGCGTGTAGCCCGGAATCTCCAGCACCTCCATGCGGTCGAGCAGCGCGGGCGGGATGGTTTCCAGCGTGTTGGCCGTGGCAATGAAGATGACGGCGGACAGGTCGAAGTTGACCTCGAGGTAGTGGTCAGAAAACGCGTTGTTCTGTTCGGGGTCGAGAACCTCAAGCAGGGCCGCTGCCGGATCGCCACGGAAGTCGGCACCCAACTTGTCGATTTCGTCGAGCATGAACACCGGGT
>PMJE01000005.1 GCA_003157315.1 Myxococcales bacterium
GGTGAAGGCCTGGCTGCTGAAGAAGGCATGGGCGTGATGTTGGCAAGAGGGCACATTCTGAGGCTGGGCCTTGCCAAGGCATGACCTGTCCTCGGCACCCGTCAGGGCAAGCCGCCTGGCCGAGGGCACGCCGGTCGCTGCGCCTCTATCGGTGACGACCATCGTGTCGCGCAATGCCCAGTGGCTCCGCCGCTTCTTCCTGATCTTTGGCGTCGCCCTGGTGGCGGCCGTGGCGTTCAACATCTACATGACCCGGCGCTTGGATGCCGAGGCGGCAGCCAGACATACGCCACCTGCCGGCGGGGTGCCATCGCCTGAGGCCTCGGCTACTCGCGTCGCCGGTGGGGCAGCGGCCGTGACCACGGCGACTGGGCTGTCAGCCGGTGAGCCTGCCGCTCGGCCATCGCAAGGCGCCCAGCCGCCTGCACCGATGCCACCCCTGACCAGGCCGGACCGGCCGGCGGCAGGTCCCGCGGCTTCAGTCGTCGCGGCCGCAAGACCGCTCGCGGGCTCCGCCACCGAGCCGCCGGCCGACCGGACGCGACCACGCGCCAGCGGAGAGGGAAAGAAGGCACTTTTCCAGGCTCACGCCGCTTTCGAACGCGACGATTTTGCGCAAGCTATTCTCCTGGGGCGGGCCGCCCTGGCCGCAGGTGAAGGAGGCGCTCACAACATCCTGGGCGCAGCCTATTTCAAGCTTGGCCGTTTCGAGGACGCGGCACGCGAGTACGGCGAGGCCTTGCGCCTGGAGCCGAGCAATCCGGTGCTGGCCAAGCGGTTGGAGATCGCGCGCAGAGCCGCCAGTCGCCGTGCCGAGGGCGCGCCACCGTAGTATCGTTTCACTGCATGGCCCTTGTCACCTCGTCCGTTACTGTCGTTCCGGGACCTGACCCCGATGCCGAGGCGCTTGATCGGCGGGTGGAGGAGTTGCGGCATCGCTTTCCGCGCGCCATCATCGATCGCTATCTCGACCGCGTGCCATCAGCCGGGCAGGGTGCGTTCGTCGCCCCGGGCGCCTCGCTGGTGGCCGATGTCCGCTTGGGCATGGGTGTGTCGATCTGGTACGGTGCGGTTCTCCGTGGCGATATCGCGCCGGTCATCATCGGCGATCGCAGCAACGTGCAGGATGGAACCGTTATTCATGTGGCGGACAACGGCCCCTGCCTGGTGGGTGCCGATGTGGTGGTTGGCCATCGTGCCATGCTGCACGCCTGCCGGGTTGAGGATGCTTGCCTCATCGGCATGCAGGCCACGGTTCTCGACGACGCGGTCATCGGGTTCGGTTCCATCGTGGGTGCCGGTGCGGTGGTTACCCCGCGCACCATCGTTCCACCGCACAGTCTCATGCTCGGCGTACCGGCCAAGCTGGCGCGCACGCTCGAACCGGGGGTTGCCGACGAGCATCGTGCGTTGGCCGGCAAATATGCCCGTATCACCGAGAACTACTTGCGCGACAGTTTGCGACGTGGCTAGCTAGCCCACCATGGAAATCGGCCCTATCCGCGACCGCATCGAGAAGCTGGCACGCCGTCTGGAGATTCTCCGGGGGCATCTTTGACATCGACGGCAAGCGCTCCCGCATAGCCGAGCTCGATGGCGAGGCGTCGCAACCCAACTTCTGGAACGCGAATGAGCAGGCCCAGACCCTGCTACGCGAACAGGCGCGTCTGAAGGCAGCCGTGGACGGTTACGCCATGCAGATGCGCGCCCTGGAGGACGTACGGGTTCTGGCGGACTTGGCCGACGAGGCCAAGGACGAGCCCACCGCCGTCGAGGCCACAGGTGTTCTCTCGCGCGTCGAGGACGCCGTGGGCAAGATGGAATTCGCCCGCATGCTCTCCGGTCCCTACGATCGGCAGGGCGCCATCGTGAGCATCAATGCCGGTGCGGGGGGGACCGAGTCGCAGGACTGGGCCGAGATGCTGCAGCGGATGTACACGCGCTGGGTGGCGCGTCGGGGCTACAAAGCCGAGATCCTGGACCTGCAGCCAGGCGACGAGGCAGGCATCAAGAGCGTCACGTTGGGCGTCTCGGGCGAGTGGGCTTACGGCTACCTGCGCGCCGAATCGGGCGTGCACCGCCTGGTGCGCATTTCGCCGTTTGACGCCCAGGCGCGCCGGCACACGTCGTTTGCTAGCGTGTTCGTCTACCCCGACATCGACGAGACGGTGAAGGTCGACATCGACGAGAAGGATCTGCGCATTGAAACCATGCGNNTCGGGCGGAGCGGGCGGCCAGCACGTCAACAAGACCGAGTCCGCCATTCGCATTACGCACATTCCGACGGGAATCGCCGTGCACTGCCAGCAGGAACGATCCCAGCACAAGAATCGCTCCACCGCCATGCGCATCCTGCGGTCCAAGCTCATCGAGGTCGAGCAGAAGAAGCTGGACGAAAAGATGGGGGGCATCCACGCGCAGAAGAAGTCGATCGAGTGGGGCAGCCAGATTCGCTCGTACGTCCTGGCGCCCTATCGGCTGGCGTCCGACCATCGAACCGGTTTGAAGGTGGGCAACGTGGATGCGGTCCTTGATGGCGATCTCGACCAATTCATGGTCGCGTTGCTGCTGCAGATGGCCGGGGATCCATCCGCGAGACCTGTGCCCAAGCCGGACGAGGATGACATCGATGCCTGAGTCGGGTCTTCTCCCACATTTTGCGTTGAGCTGTTGATGGATCATGAAATACCAAATTGTTTCAAATGGTTCCATGACGGATCCCTGTGGACACATGGTGGACAGGGCGTGATCAATGTCTGACGAACGTGAGTTGATCGCCGAACGGGAGCGCAAGGTCGCCGAACTCCGCGCTGCCGGTCACAACCCCTATGCGAACGGCTTTCGCCCCACATCGACGGCGCGCTCGATCCACGATTGGTTCGCCAGCGGGGCGGATCAAGGGCACCCTCCGCAAGGCACGAGCGATGATGGTCGGGTGTCGGTGGCCGGTCGCATCGTCGCGATCCGCAGTTTCGGCAAGGCGGCCTTCGCCAAGATCCGCGACCGCACCGGGGAAATCCAAATCTGGGTCAAGCTGGATGTGGTGGGCGAGCAGGACTTTGCTGTGTGGAAATTTGTCGAGCGCGGCGACTTCGTTGGGGTCGAAGGACCTACCCGCCTGCTCACCAAGACCAAGGCTGGCGAAGACAGCGTGGTCGCCGATCGCCTTCACCTTCTCACCAAGGCCACTCGTCCCTTGCCCGAAAAGTGGCACGGCCTGCAGGACATGGAGATCCGCTACCGCCAGCGCTANNCGCAAGCGCACCCGGATCGTGCGCCACCTGCGCCGTTTCCTCGACGAGCGCGACTTCGTCGAGGTGGAGACGCCGACGATGCACACCGTGCTGGGCGGGGCAGCGGCGCGGCCTTTTCGCACGCATCACAATGCGCTCAATCTCGATCTCACCATGCGCATCGCTCCCGAGCTGCACCTCAAACGCTTGGTGGTGGGCGGGTTCGATCGGGTCTACGAAATCGGTCGCAACTTCCGCAACGAGGGACTGTCGCGCCAGCACAATCCCGAATTCACCATGCTGGAATTCTATCAGGCCTACGCGACCTACGAAGATCTGATGGTGTTGACCCAGCAGCTTCTCGCTGAGCTGGCGCGCGAGATCTGCGGCGGCACGCAAATCAGCTACCAGGGCCAGCAGGTCGATCTGGGCCGCTGGGAGCGCATTCCCATGAAGGATGCCATCGTCGCGGCGGGCGCCGCAGGCAAACTCCCCAAGGGTCTGGAACGTCCCATGCTCGACGACGAGGCCGCCCTGTTGCGCTGGGTGGCCGGCTCGGGCGTGCTGGACGGCAAGGACGAGCTGGCGGCGGTGTTGTCCAAGTGTGAGACGCATGGCCACCGGGTAGGAGCGCTCTTCGACTACGCGGGTGAGCAGGCGCTGCCGCAGGATCGGCCGGTGTTCGTGGTCGACTATCCCGCGGAAACCTCGCCGCTCTCGCGACGCAACGATGCGGAGCCGGGCAAAGTGGATCGTTTCGAGTTGTTCATCGTGGGGCGCGAGCACGCCAACGCCTTTTCCGAGTTGAACGACCCGGCCGACCAGCGGGCGCGTTTCCAACGGCAGGTCGAGGCCAAGGCACGCGGTGCTGAAGAAACTATGGACTACGACGAGGACTACTGCCGTGCCCTGGAGTACGGCTTGCCACCGACTGCGGGCGAGGGTATCGGCGTGGATCGCTTGGTCATGCTGCTTGCCGACCAGCCCTCCATCCGCGACGTGATTCTATTTCCGCTCATGAGGCCGGAATGAGCGAAAAGGCCCGCGCCGGGTTTGAGTGGTTCGTGGCTTGGCGCCATCTGCGCGACCCCGAGCGCCGCTCCCGCCGCGCTTTCTACTTGGGCCTGGCCGTCTTGCTGCTCGCCGGCCTCGACCTGACGGCGCTCAAGCTGTTCGGCCAGCCGGCGCGTTCCCCCTCGGGCCTGCTGGCCGCGCAGTCCTCGGTGGCGTTTGAACGTCTGTGGATGGCGGGTACAGTCGGCGTGATTGCCGGCGCGGTGATCACCTTCTTGGGGGTGCTGTTTGCCTCCTTCACCGTCTTCACGGCGATCTCGATTTTCGGCGTCTTTCTGGGCACGGCCGCGCCCATCCTGGCCCTTTCGGTGATGTCTGGCTTCGAGGTGGATCTCAAGACCAAGATTCGGGGAGCCAAGGCCGATGTCGTGATTACCACGGCAGACGATCAGCCTTTCCTCGACTGGCGCAAGGTACGCCAGGCGGTTCTGCGTGAGCCCGGGGTGGTTGGTGCCACTCCCTACCTGGAGGCAGAGGTGATGATTCGGGCCGGGGCGGCTCCCGCGGGAATCATCTTGCGCGGAATCGATCCGCAAACCGCGCGATCCGTGCTCGACCTGGGCCGCACCCTGCGCGAGGGCAACGTAGACGATCTGGAACACCCGGACAGGGTCGCCGACGACCCGTTTACCCATGAGCTCGGGGAGATTGAGGCCGGCGGCCAGAAGGAGACCGCGGCGCCGCCCAACCCGGGCAAGCGGACGTCGACCGATGCGGTGGCCGCGGACGGGGTTCTGCCGTCGATCCTGCTGGGCGAGGAGCTTTCCGCCCGCACCTTGCGCGTCTTTCGCGGTAGCCACGTCGACGTCGTGTGTCCTCTGTGCAAGATGGGACCTTCCGGTCCCATGCCTGGCCTCAAGGTCTTTCGCGCCGCTGGGTACTTCTACAGCGGGATGTACGAGTACGACTCAAAGCTGGCCTATGTGGCGCTTTCCGAGGCCCAGAAGTTCCTGGGCGCGCCGGGCGAGGTGACGGGCATC
>PMJE01000552.1 GCA_003157315.1 Myxococcales bacterium
TCGACGATCAGCCGCCCCAGCCGGGGATGAACCGGAAAGCGAAGCATCTGTTGGCCGGTGTCGGTCAGCCTGCCCTGACCATTTAAGGCGCCCAAACGCAGCAGCAAATCGTGTGCAGCCTGCAGAGCTGGTGCCGCCGGCGCCTCGAACCACTCGAAGCCTTCCCCATCGCGCACGCCCAAAGCCGCCAAGGTCAACAGCGCCTCGCAGAGATCGAGACGCGCGATCTCGGGTATCTCGTGCGGTCGGCGCGAGTCGAAATCTGGTCGCGTGTACAGGCGCAGAACCCGTCCCGGCCGTGTGCGGCCCGCTCGGCCCGCGCGCTGGACGGCGGATGCCTGGCTGATCTTGCTCACCGCCAGCACGGGCAGTCCGCTCCACGGCGAATGCGACGCGATGCGGGCTAGTCCCGAATCGATGACCGCCACCACACCGTCGATAGTGACCGAAGTCTCGGCGACATTGGTAGACAGGATGACCTTCCGGCGATCTGCGGGCTCCACCGCCCGTCGCTGTTCCGCGGGCGACAAGTCACCATGCAGCGGCAGCAGCAAGAGGTCGCGTGTCTCGGCCAGCGCCGCAAGTTTCTCACTGGCGCGGCGTATTTCGGCGGCGCCGGGAAGAAAGACCAGCACGTCGCCGTCAAGCCCATCCTGGCAAAGCCGGCGAACCGCGCTCGCGACTTGATCGGCCAGCGGTCGCGTGTCGGGCTGGGGCAGGTGCTCAAGCAAGATGTCAAACAGCCGGCCCTCGCTGCGCACCAGCGGGCAATCGCCCAGAAACTCGCACACCGGCTCGCTGTCCAGCGTCGCCGACATGACAAGCAAGCCAAGGTCAGGGCGTTCCCTGAGTTGCAGGCGTCGCAACAAAGCCAGGGCCAAGTCACTCGACAGATGGCGCTCGTGGAACTCGTCGAGAATCACCACCTCCACCCCGGGCAGTGTCGGCTCGCCGAGCAGGCGCCGCAGCAGGATCCCCTCGGTGACGAAGCGGATACGTGTGCGCGGCCCGGCCTCCTCGGCAAAGCGCACGGTGTAGCCTACGGTCTCGCCGGTTCGCTCGCCCATTTCGCCGGCCACCCGCTCGGCCGCCAAGCGCGCCGGAAGACGGCGGGGTTGCAGAACGACGATCTCTGCGCGCTGGCCAAAGCCGGCAGCGAGCAGGGCGGGGGGAACCCGCGTGGTCTTCCCCGCCCCGGGCGGCGCCTCGATCACGACAGCGCCGCGCGCGCGCAGCGACGCCGCGATCCCTGGCAGAAGGGGATCGATGGGCAGGGTGGCAAGCGAGGGCCGGCCCATCAGGGGAAGATCTGCGCGCTCTGCCCTCGCTCGAGCTTGAAATCAAACCACCCAGCGAGCGAGCCCCCAATGTCGGGGGCGAGAGGCGGCACCAGATTCTTTTGTGCGGTCACCACCTTCTCGTCCTGCAAGGTCAGCGAGAATGCCGAAGCATGCAACTGGTCTTCAAGTTGGATCCTGAACGTGTCACTGACCGGAGTTCGGGTGGTGGGGTCCAATTGGTCGTTCTGCGCCGCCGAGCCGAAGTCCGCAAATTCGATCCACGACTCAAAAGCTCCGCTGTCCACCGGCTGCACCACGCCATCGTCCGGAAACACGTCGTCGGCGGTCGCGTCCACTGGGCGAGTACAGGTCATGGCCGGGCTCAGCGTCGAGTGGACAATGCCTCCCACCACGGAAATGCGGACACGGGCAGGCCCAGTAGTTGAGGCGCGAAAGCAATAGCGGTCGTCGTAGTCGTGTTGGTTAGGCTGACCGGCGACCGGGATCTCGCGACCACGCACGCAGCGGGCCACCTCATACGAATCCACCACGTCGAAGAAGAGAGCGTCGGTATTCTCAATCTGCTTACCCGAGCGCTGCAGGCGAATGGTTACGCGATTCATGCGAGGTTCCGACCCGGTTAGGGGCGACCCGCTCAGGGGGAATTGGGAAAGCTGGTCGATGGGCTCGCCGGCAAAAAAGTCGGGCTTCAAGTCGTAGTCCGCTGGCGCCGATGGGCTTCCGCATACTCCCGAACTATCGCAGTAGTCGCCCGCGCTTGAGCAGTCGAGCACGAAGAGCTTGCCACTGGCCGCTCCCGTGCCTTGGCCGACGCTGCACCCTGATAGGCTGAGTGCCAGCAGCACCGAGCCCAGACCCGCAGACTTACCGATCATGCTGTCCTCCGCAGACGAAAGCGTGTTCCCCGGCGCGCCCCGGTCTGCTCGGCTGCCGAGCCATCGCGCACCGCCAATTCGATCTGCCCGCTGCTGCCCGGGTAGAGTACCAATCCGCCGGGCGCCACGTCCGAGTAGGTCCGACCAGCGACCACGACAAACCGGTGATCGTTCCATTCCATGGCTAGTTCCCATGTGCCGGTGGGCGGCTGGCTGCCCTGGAACGACGTGATGAGATTGCCAAATCGGTCCACGTGGATGACCTCGCCCTGCCCCTCTCCCGCAAGCGGCCCGCTGGTGAAAATGGGCAGTTCGGTCATGCCGGCAAGCGGCGGTCCTGCTTCACTCGCGGGCAGCCCGCGCGCCAAGCAACCGGCTGCCGGCGCCAAAACGTCGCGGCCATGAAAGGTGGGGCTGACGGGCTCGCGCCGAAACGCGGGATTCTCGATACGAAACGCGCGCTTCGGGTTGCGCGCCGCCAGGGTCAGCAACCCGTTGTCCGGACCGATGAAGCTGCACCCGGCCGCTTCCACTATCACGTCGGCGCGAGGGCCACCCACTCCTGGGTCAATCACCGCCACGTGGATCGACCCCTCGGGAAAGAAAGGCGCCGCCTGGGCCAAGGTCAGGGCACCCGCCACCACATCGCGGGCAGGGATCTCGTGCGTGATATCGACCAGTACCGTGCCTGGCGCCGTGGAAAGGATCACACCCTTCATGGCGGCTGCGTAGACGTCGGCCGACCCAAAGTCGGTGGTGAGAGTAACGATGGCCATAGCCTGCGGGCACTATCCTACCACTCGCAACGCACGGGCCGAAACCTTCGCTAAAGTCTTGCCGCCATTCCGCCGATAGCCCAATGCGCCGGATCGATCTGGGCTGGAAGTCAGCCTTACTGACGAGGCTGATTCGCAGCGAGGCACCATGACCAAGTCTGAACTTGCCGAGCACCTTTCGCGGTTGCACAAGCTGCCCAAGAGCCAGGCCCGGTTGTTGCTCGACGCGGTCTTCGATTGTTTGCTCCAGGCGTTGAGTCGGGATGAGCGCATCGAAATCCGAGGGTTCGGGAATTTCGAAACCCGACACTATCGTGCCCGCAAGGGGCGCAATCCACGTACAGGCGCGCACGTGCAGGTGAAACCCAAGCGCCTGCCCCACTTCAAGGTCGGCAAGGAACTGCGCGACCGGATCGCCAACCGCCGCGAGGACGAGGTGCCAGCCCTGGCCAGCTAGAAACTCGCGTTCACCTGTCCTGCCACGTTGATCGTCAGCGCCGTATTGGGCACCGGTGCGCTTTCAATCACAACGTGACCTGAAAGGATCAGAGCAAACGGAGTGTTGAAATCCATGAGAAAGGCGGAAAGCGCATCCTGCGCGTCCGCGGCAAGATCCACATGACTAATCCCCGACGTCAAAGGGATGCCGGCCAAGAAAACCGCGCCGGCTGCCCGATCTGACTTGGCGCCTTGGGGTGCCGCCCAGAGGCTGGCAGCGCGCAAGGGCAAGGTGCCAGCGTCTGCCACCTCCACCGTGGTATCGAAGCTAGCGAGTGTCGCCTGCGTAAGTACCCGATCACGTTGCTGCTGCAGCTCGGGCACGTCACTGCCCAGGTCAATCTCCACCGCGTCGTCGTAGTCAAAAACCAAGGCGCACATCTGGCTGTCGTCGCAGCTTAGCGGGTATGCTTGGCAATTTACCGCGAACATTGGTGGGGGCGGCTGACAGCAGTTGCTGACCAGTGCGGCCGGGCCGCTGCAGACCACCTCCGGTACGCCGCTAGGCGGAGATGGCCACCAGCGGGGATCGGTCGAATCAATGTGAAAATCTGGGGCGAGCAGCTTGAAACTCAGGCTTCCGCTGCCCACTTGGTCAAACATGCTGCATCCGCCTGCCGCGCCGGCGGCGGCAAGCCACGCAAGCCATAGGGACCCGACCGTGCCGCGCATGGCGTGGAGACTATCCCATGATTGGGAGAACCCCGCGAACAATCACCATCTTTTGCACCTCGCTGCAAAGATCGAAGTTCATGGAACCGAACCGCTTTGCGTGGAGCGTGTCTTGGCCGCCGATTTGGGTGGCGCGGCCGGCGCTGGACTATACGCCGCTCCCGTCGCCTGGGCCGAAGCCAGGAATTGCACAGCCACGACCTTCTCGGATTTGTCAGACTTCTCGGCCTTTTCGGGCGCGATGAACTTGATGGCGTGCGGCTGGCCAGCCGGTAGATACAGAATACTGTCATTGCCAAAGGGATACTCCTCGCTGCCCACGGTCAGTTTGCCTTCCCCTGCCACCATATAGAGTATCTCCGTCGATCGGGCGTGCTCGTGTCGCGGCAGCTCGGCACCCACGGCAAACTCCAGCAAATTGACGGTCATGGCTTGACCGCCGGTCGCCTTGGGNNGAGCAGAACCTTGACCGTGCCCTTTCCCCCAAGAATCGGTAGCGCCGCTACCTCCGCCGCGGTCACCACCAGCACTTGCGCGTTCGCTTCGGGAAGCTTAGCGGTCGCCGAGTCGCGAATCACCTCGAAATCGGCGCGGCCACG
>PMJE01000147.1 GCA_003157315.1 Myxococcales bacterium
ATAGGGATAGTTTGGGCGCGTAGGTGGGTGTGGTTTGCAGAAGACGGCGCTTGTTCCTATGCTCCGCGAACAGTGCGGGCAAGTGGAGCTGCCTCTACTGGTGCGGTAGGTACCACGGATCTGCATCGTAGGTATCGACAGCCGTGCCTGAGCTGTCTTGATAGATCACCACAAAGGACAAGTCGCCGTGGGACGTGACCGTCGGCTCGCCAACCCCCATAGTCGTGCCAGCCGAAACAACGAGAGTCGGGGCGTCCCAACTGTTCCAATCGCCGGGCGTATCCTGCGGGGCTCGATAAATGGCTTGCTTGAAATCGGCTGGGTTCGCAGCGCTGAAGTACAGCCACCAAACCGAGCCGTCATTATATAGGTGCGGCTGCTGGGCAGGCCCACCGAGGTTCGTGATGGCTGTGTCGTTGACAGTCGTGGCTTCGGTTGGGGACGACCAGGACACGCCATTGTCGGCGCTGGTCGAGTAGAACACGTGCTTGCCGTCCGTCACTCCTTGCAGGTTCTGGCTGTCGAAAAACAATACCAGGACGCCGCCCACGAGCTCGATGTGGGGATTGTCAAACTCTGTCCCGGCGGTGTTGAGCGGCGACGGCAGGGCCATGCCTGTGGGGCTGGGGCTCAATCCGACGTTTTGCAGCAGAGCGATCTTGGGACCGCCTGGAGCGAGAGAATCGTCTGTGTACACCACCCGGTCATACCCCGTATGTGCTGTGTTCAGGTCTCCTTGAAATGCGCCCAGATCGTAGCCTGTCGCCATGTGGAGGTTGGACAGGCACCAACTAGTGAACGGGACGCTGGTGGCACTGCGCTGAGCGATGGCCACGTCGGCGTGAAGCCAGGGATTGGGCGGTGAAATGTTGGTCGGAAACACCTGTCCCGCCAGCGTGGGTCCCCGTCGGTACAGGTAGAACAGAGTAGGCGATACACCGTCGAGTACGGCTTTGAGCAAGTCCATCGGAATGTAGGTTGCGTAAAGATTCAGCCCGTCGCGACTGATGTAAATGCCGTCTTCCCACGCCAGGGTGGACAGGGGTTGCGCGTAGGGCGTTGTGAACTCCCCGGGGAGCTCATTGACTGGCGCTTGCTTGGCTTTGGCGGCCGCCCAGCTGGAAGCTCCCGCCGTGGATGCCGTAATCACAGTCGGTCCCAGGCACGCCGAGCAACTCGCGGTCGCGCCTCCTTCAACTCCGGTGCAGGTCCAGATCCAGGGATCCGAGCCGCTCACTTGGGAAGGCGTCCCCGCGGCGCACAATCCACTCGTCGGCGCACTCGATTCGGCCACGCCGTACGACAATCCGCAAACGCCGTCGACAGCGCTGGCTGGGGCCGAGCAAGTTGCCGTGGTGCCTCCGCCGCTGCCGGCGCAACTTGACATACCACCCGACGGGTAGCCGCCTCTCCCGCTGCTGCCGGTCGTCGTGCTGTTGCCGCCCGTTGCATTTCCACCTGAGTTGCTTGCACCCGCCCCACTGCTGCCGCCCGTGGCACTGCCGTTCACTCCACCGCCGGCGAGTGCTCCGCCTTTCCCGCCGCCACCGCCTGAATTCCCCTTTTGTTCCGTGCCGCTCGACGAGCGGCACGCCACACCAAAGCTCGCAAGCAAAGTAGCTGAGAGAAGGATGGTGAACTTGCCCGAAAGACTGTGTCGCATGGGACTGAAGCTTGGGGGGGGTGTCTGCTGTGGATACGAAGGGTGAAGGTGCCATTCTAGGCTATCTTCGCCCGCTTGGCCGCTGCTGGCCCTGACCAGCAACCCGTTCGTTTCTCCAATCATCCAATCTCCCCATCTCTTTGTTCCCGCCTCCTGTCTTCTTAGAGGGCAAGAACCAAGGGGTCTGACCTTGTACGCGGGAGAAGGAGAACACCTGGGTTCCCGCAATTTCCGACCGTCGCCTTATCCTATATAAGGCGAGGTCTCAAATCTGCGGGAGTGCGAGGAGGGGGACTTGAACCCCCATGGCTGTTAACCGCTAGCACCTCAAGCTAGTGCGTCTACCAAGTTCCGCCATCCTCGCGGGAAGGCCAGAGTGGCAGCTTATAGTAAGGCCCAGGGTCGGTGTCAATTCAATGCCAGTATGGGGTTACGCCGCCGGACGCCCCAGGCCGAGCAGATCGCGCGCATCAAGATACGCGTCGCTGACGGCAAAGCGAAGCAGATCGCGCAACGGGCCGGGCCGGCCGGCGTGGTCGCGCAGGGTTTCTGCATCCGGCGCGTCTGCGACTCCCGGGATCGATTCGCGCCCAACCATGCGGACCGCCGTGCTGGCGACACCGCACATGAGCAACCCAGCGCGGTTGCCTGCTTCGCGCGCCCCTTCCCGCCAACGCATCGGATCGAGGGCCACCTCGGCGTGCTCTTGAAACAGCTCGCCCACCCGCTTGGCGATCTTGTAGGGCAGCGCCTTCTTCAACTTGGCTGCCTGCTCCGCCGCGGCGTCCTCGCTGCCGGCACGGAAACGCGCATGCTTGGGGTGGAAGGCCTTGAGCACGCCCATGAACAAGGTGTCGAACTCCGGTGCCGGCAACGTCGCAGCCAGCAGATACTCGGGCCGGCTGAGCTCGAGGGCGCGGCCGATACGGAAACGCAGCTCGCCGACTGCGGCTTCGCCGGCCAAGCGCGGACCCACCACGATCGCCGGCGGTGCCACGCCAACCAGGCTCATCCCATCGAAGTCCGCGTCCGGCCGCAGGTAGAGACTGGTGCGCCGGTTGCCCAGGGCCTTGCCTGCCTGCCCCCAGATCTGGGCTATGGCCAGGTCCGCCACCGTCGACACCTTGTCCTTGGCGGTAACGCCGAAGCTGTCCAGGTTGGCCTGCGAAAGTCCGGGCGCCCCTTCCCACACGGCCGCTAGCACCTCGGCCATGAAATGCACGTCGGGCAGCGGATTCAGATACTTGCCGCGCCCTCCGTCCTCCAGAGTTCCCGCATAGGGATCGTCGGGCTTGCGTTCGGGCGCCGGGTTCTGCGCCAAGAAGTCCCTATCATCGTCGGTCGCCAAGCGCAGCACGTCCAACACCTCGAGCAGGGAACGCGCCCGATCGACATGCCCGAGACGGATGTGATCCGCCGCCAGAGCGTGCAAGGATTCCTCACGTGCCGGATCGAAGACCAGAATGGCCTTGTGGTTCTCGATGGCCATCTCTCGGTGCTCGGGACGGGCACCATAGATCTCGGCCAGAGCTAGGCGTGCCTCCACCCGATTGGGGTCGGCTGTGATCGCTGCCTGCAAGGCGCCCACCGCGGCTGCCGGATCGGTAGGTACCAGCAGAGCACCCAGCTTCGCCCATAGCTCGGCACGCCGGCGCGCCAGCTCCGCGTCCGCCGCCGGCTCGGCCAGTTGGGGCAAGACTCGTTTCAGGGTTTCGCCCACATCAGCCCCGCGGCCGGCTCGCTCATACGCCTCGCACAGGGTCCACAGGGCAGTCTCGTCTGTGGCATCGTCGGTGAGCACCTGCTCAAGCAAGTCCGCCGCCCTGTCGAAGTTGCCTTGCTCCATCTCGAACCCGGCGATTTCGCGTCGGCGCGCGGCTCGCTCCTTGGGCTCAACCACTATGTCGGCGATCCGGCGCGCAGTTTCGATGGCAGCACGCAGGGCACCCTCTGACCGCTGGGTAGCCATCGTCTTCTCCAGCAGGGGCACCTGGTCTGGGCTGTCGCCCTCAACCCGGGCAACCGCTTCTTCGTAGGCTTCGCGGGCTGCCCCGGTATTGCCCAGGGCCAGGTGTAGATCGCCGATCTGCTCGTACAGCCTGCACTGCTCGACCGGATCGCCACAGGACTCGGCCACCTGGCGCAGCGATCGCGCCGCTTCCAGCTTGTCTCCCCGTTCAATCGCCAGATCGGCCAGCGCGCGCAGCGTCTGCGGATGGCTGGGAGAAAGGCGCACGGCCGCCGCGTGCAGAGCCGCCGCGCGCTCAGGCCGTTTCTGTCGCAGCTCAGCCATCGCCCCGTGGGCCAGGGCCAGCGCCACTTCCTCAGGGTAGTTGGGCGCTGCTGCGTGATCCGCGATCCCCTCGAAATGGGTGGCCGCATCCCGCCAGCGTCGCGCCTGAAAGCGATTTTCGCCGAGTGCAATGCGCAGCATGAGTTGCCCGGGCAGAGCCTTGTCCGCCTCCACCAGTTGCCGGTAGCCTTCGTCAAGGCGCCCCAGCTTCTCGTAGACCTCGCCCAGCCGGTGATAGAGCTTGGCGGTCTGCTCGGGCTGGCCGCGCATGCGCCGAAGCGCCTCGTTCAATCTGCGCTCTGCCCGATCCCACTGCTCTTCGCGGTACAGGATGTCGGCCATGGTGACCACGGCGGGCAGATGATTGGGGTCAAGATCCAGCGCCTCGTCGAGCCGGCGTTCGGCCTCGGCAAGACCGTCGGTTTTCTCACATAACGCGCGGGCGAGATTGGTCAGCACCGCGGCTTTGGCTGAAGGCGAGTCGCACAGGCTGAGCTGGCGCTCGTACAGTTCCTTGGCCTCGTCGATGCGGCCCTCGCCTGCCAACATGGCAGCCAGCGCTGCCAGCACCTCGGGATTCGAAGGATGGAGGTTGACCGCTTTTTCGAAGCAAGCCCGCGCCTTGGCCGCCTGGCCGATCTGATCGCGGAAAACCGCGCCCGCCTCCAGCAAGGCGGCCGCCTGTTCGGGCTGGCCCGCCAGCGCATCAGCCCGGCGCAAAAGCGCGGCCGCGTAGGCCTGGAAATCGTTGCGCTTGAGGTAGAAGCGCGCCAGTGCGGCGAGCACCGCCGGATCCTCTGGCTGCAGCGCCAGTGCCGCCTCGATGGCTTGCTGGGCTCCCTTGGGGTCCGAGAGGTCATCGGACTTGAGCTGAGCCATCTCGAGGTCAAGGGCGGCAATCAATTTGGGATCGTTGCCAGCCTTGCTCAGCACCTCGATGCGCTGCTCGAGGATACGCAGGGCCTCATGCGCCAGGCCCGCACTGCGCAGATTGCGCAACAGCGCGGCCGCGGTCCGCTCGTCGGAAAGCGCATCGGCGCCCAGGCTGCGCAGACAAGCCGCCGCGGCCTCCGGGTTGCCCAACTTCTCTTCCAGAATGCGCGCGCGCCTCCACACCAGTTCGTTCTTCTCCGTCCCCTCCGAGATCTCCGAGCGTCGGCGCAGCACCTCGACCAGGGCTTCGAAGCGCCCCAATGCCTGCTGCAAACGGTCCAGCGCTGCCAGCGCCTCGGCGTCCCGTGGCGCTCGTCTCAGGATGTCTTCGTACATGTCCACTGCCCGCGCGGGCAGCGACAGCTCACGTTCGTATATCTCGGCCAAGCGCCAGCGCGCCTCGCGCGCGTCTTCTCCCTCTCCGGTCAATTCCAACTCGCGCTGCAGCGCTGCCGCTGCCTTTTGCGCCATACCCACCCGACCGTAGAGCCGCGCCAGCGCCGCGTAGCCGGCGCGCGCCTCGATGGCCAGCGCCGGGCTGCGTGGGTCACCCGCCGCCAGTCCACGCTCCTCCTCGTCGGTGCTCGCCACGAACCGTTCGAGCGTGTCCACCGCTTCGTAGGGCCGTTCTAGCCGTTTTTCGTAGAGCTCGGCCAGTTCGAAGGCGCGGCTGCGCGCCTCGGCGCCTTCCAGGCGTCCACCCGGCACCGTGATGCGACGTTCTAGTACCTGGGCCAACTCGGCCCAGCTCTCTCGAGTTCGGTGCATCTGCTCAAGCCGATCGAGCGCAACGGGATTGTCGGTCTCCAGCACGATGACGCTGCGGTAGCGCTCTTCAGCCAAAGCGACCTGTCCCAGCTCTTCGCGAATCTGTCCAACCCGCAGGTGCAGCGCGATCGCCTCTGGGCGGGCCGCCCGCTCTGCCGCACGCAGGTAGATATCGCAGACGTGATCCCATCCGTCCCCCTCGCGCGCTAAGCGCTCCATCTCGCCGCGCACTGACTCGTCCGAGGTCTGCAGGACGAAAGCCCGCTCCAGCGTCGCCAACGCCAGGTCATTGTTGTGGGCGCCCCGCTCCCAAATCTCGGCTTGTTTCTTCAAGTAGCGATGTCGGCTAATCAGATCGGCTGGCAACAACTCGTAGGCCTGCACCCATTCCTGCCAGGGCGTCTCGAACCTGGCCACGGCTGCTGAGCCGCTCGCGGCGGGCGGCTCGGGCAGGTCCGCCTGGTCAACGATATCCAACTCGCCAATATCGATCTCACCCGTCACCTCGTCGAATTCCAGCGCCGGGACGGCCGCCCCTACCAACACGGGCGAAGGGGTCAACAGGTCAACATCGGCGCTCTCGACCTCGGGCGCGGCCGCCTCGGGTTCCGCGTGCAGGGCCGCGGAAGCCTCCGCTTGTGCCGCTTCCTCATAGCGGCCAATCAGAAAGGCCAGCCGCCACAAGTTGGCCGCAATGTCTTCGTCCTCTGGTGCCAGCCGGAAGGCATTCAGGTAGGCGCGGAAGGCGCGCACCCGATCCTTGACCTTGTCTTCGACCAAGGCGGCTGCCCGCCGTACCACACTCACCTTCTCCGCCGTGGTGGCGGCCAGCGTGAAGGCTTGCCCCTCGACCGCCAGCGCATCCTCCCAGCGCCCGGTGACCTCAGCCAGACGCAAGATTTCCAGCCGAGCGGACTCGTTGCCGGGAGAAACCGCGAACGCGCGCAACAACTCGTCAAGCGCACCCGAGGGATCGCCCATCTCGGTTTCGCGCACGCCTGCGCGCAGGCAGAGCAGGGAAAAACGCTCCTGGGGCGCGGGACGGCCGCGCGCCACTTGCGCGTAGACATCGAGCAGCCCTTGCCAGTCCTTGGTTGTCCGCGCTAGCCGTTCCAGCTCGGGAAGCAGGATCTCCGCCGCCGGATCGTGGGACAGCGCCTCGCGCAGCACGGTGAAGGCGCGCGCCGGTTGCTGCAGCCGGCTCTCGCACAACCCGGCCACCTTCATCGCCACCTGTACCTGCGCGAGCGGATCAGGCGAGCGGGCACCCTCGCCCGCGTAGACCTTGATGAGGTCCTCCCACAACCCGTGGGCCTCGGCGGTCGCCTCCAAGCGGCCCAACGTCTCCTCGTCGGGCTTCTCCACGTAGGCGCGCCGGAAGAGCTCGAAGGCCCGGCGTGGCTCGCCGAGCATGGTTTCGGCCGCCCCAGCCATCTCGAAGAGCAGCCGGCGCCGTTGCGTGGCGTCCTCGGTCTTGCGCAGAACCTTCTCCGCGGTGGCGATGAACGCCTCGCCATCCTTGGTTTCGGCGTAAAGCGACGCCAGAGCGGCCAGGGCATCCGACTGCTCAGGCTCGATCTCGACCACTCGTTCGAAGGCGCCAATCGCCTTCTTGGCGTCCTGCAAGCGGTCGCGGTACAGGCATCCGATCTCCAGCGCCCGCTCGACTCGCTCTTTGGGATCGGTGGCGAAGCTGAGCTGCCGTTCCGCCACGCTCGCCACGCGCGGCCAATCGTTGCCAGCCTCGGCCACTCGACGCAGGGCCTGGTGTGCCTCCACGCTCGTGGGATCGAGATCGCTGATGATGTGCTCCAGCGCGCGGATCGCCTCGGCCGAATCGTTCAGCTTCTCGACCAGCAGGTTGGCGCGCTGGAGCGCCAGGGGAACCGCCTCGGCGGGATTGCTCAGCAGTGCAATACGCCGGGCCAGCAGGTCAGCCAACCCACTCCAGTCAGACTGCGCCGACGCGATGGCGGACAGCGCCTCCAATCCCTCGCGATCGGTGGGCAGGATCTTGAGCAGGTCCTGCCACGCTTGTTGCGCGCGCGGAATCTGCTTGAGTCCATCACTGGCGAGGCGAGCTAGCCGCCGCAGCAACTCCGCCTGGGCCGACGGATCGGTGGCCAGAGCAGTGATCTGCATGTCCAGGGTGCGCGCCAGTTCATCGAGCCGCCCGGTCTTTTCGTAGCCGACCAGCAGCGCCTGCAGGGCCTGCTGGTCCCCGGGAACATGCTTCAGCACATTCTCCCAGTACGGGATGGCCCGGTCGAAGTCGTCGAGCTGGTTCTGCAAGACATCAGCAATCCGACGGACCAGACCCAGCTTCTCCTCCCCAGCCGCAGCGTAGCGGAGGTGGTACTCCAGCAGCTTGATCAGCTTGGGCTTGTCGTTCGTCTGCTCGAAGATGGCTTCCAGGCGCACAAGTGCGTCCCGGTCGCCAGGTAGGAGCTTGAGAATCTGCGCCGCAGCCCACGAGGCGGACGCCAGATCGGTCAACCGCTCCCCGTAAAGCCCGAGCAACCGTCGCAGCAGATTGATTCTTTCCGCGTCGACGGTGGCCAGCTCGACCTGGCTGCGCAGGAGGGTGGCAAGCTCAGCCCACTGCTCAGATCGCTCGTACGCGTCCACCACCGCGCGTAGCGCGACCACGTCCTTGGGATCGAGCGTGAGGACTTCGCGGTAGGCCGCCGCGGCGCGATCGGGCGCGTCGAGCTTGTCAAGGTACAGCCGGGCCAAGCGACGCAGAATCTCCGCCCGGGCGCTGGGCTCGCTGGCGGCCGCTTCCTCGACCAGCACCTTGGCCATCTCCTCCCAGCGGCCGGCCTTCTGCAGGATGCGCTTGCAAGCCTCGCGCGCTCGCTGGTAACTGGGGTCCAGCTCGGCCATCTGCCGCCACACCGCCAGGGCGCGATCGACGTCGCCCAGCTTGGTCTCGGCGATGACCGCCACCTCTTCCCAGCGAGGCAAGAGATCGGAAACCGCGGCGCCGGTCGAGCGCTCGTGGTTGAGCGCGAATTCCAGCACATCGGCCAGTTCGCGCCAGGCACCGCGCTGGCGAAAATGCTCGGCATAGGCGTGCAGCGCTTCGGGGTCACTTGGCCTGGCTTGCAGTATGGCGTGCAGATACACCGCAGCCTGCTCGCGGTCACCCAGCCGGTCGCGGTACAGCGACGCCAGCTCGCGCTGCAGGTTGAGACGAAACTCCGGGTCCGTCGCCTTCTCGAGCTGCCGCTCGCGCAGCTCGGCCAGCTTGCCGTAGTCTTGGCGACCCAGGTAAAGCGCGGCTAGCTCTTGCGACGCGGTCCCACCCGGTGGCTCAAGCGCCACGATTTCCTGGTAGATGCGCATTGCCTCGGCAACGTCGTTGAGCGAGGTGCGAGCCAGTTGCGCCCGCTTGAACAACACCTCGATCTTCTCTTGGTCGGTGGCCGCCGTCGCCACACGCTCGCGCAGAAAGCGGTCCAGATCAGGCAAGCGGCCGGCGTTGGTCAGCACGCGCTCCATGAG
>PMJE01000059.1:0-158 GCA_003157315.1 Myxococcales bacterium
CACGCTTCACGCCGAAGACCAAGAGAGCCTGCGCAAGGTCCTCGCCTCCATCATCGGGTGACGGCAGCGGTAACCTGGGCGAGGGCTGACAGGCTCCCAGGTGTCCCCCCGGCTTGATGAGCAGTTTGCGGGTAGGTATGCCCGTCGCCGGGTGCCAG
>PMJE01000059.1:236-2261 GCA_003157315.1 Myxococcales bacterium
CGGCCGCGCCAGAACCACCTCGCCACGATCGATCTCCGCGCGCAGATCCATACGGGCGTGCAACCCGAGAAAACCGCTTGTGCTCTTGGCCACGTTCCCTAGAATGGAAAACCTTGGCAATAGATGCCGTATCTTCCCGGGAGTTAGCCGCGTGAACCAGGAGATCCTCACCATCCAGGAGGTCGCGAAGCTGCTCAAGGTGGCTGACAAGACCGTCTATTCGATGGCCCAGCGGGGGGATCTCCCGGCATTCAAGGTCGGCGGGCTGTGGCGGTTTCGACGACAGGACATCGACGCCTGGATCACCGAGCGAGTCGGGCGGGCCCGCCGGGCATCGGCGCCATCTACCAGAGATCGAGCGAATGCAGCGCCGACGCGGAAGAGGAAGGCGGGGGCATGAACTTCGAGCAGCTCGTCGTCCAGATTCGCTCGATCCACGACCAGCTTGCTGTGCAGGCGAGCAGGGCTGTCAACCTCGGCCTCACGCTGCGGAACTGGCTCATCGGCTGCCACATCCAGGGATTCGAGCTGCGAGGTGAGGACCGGAGCCAATATGGTGAGCGTCTCTTCAACAACCTCGCCGACCGGCTTGGCGCCGTTGGAGTACCGAGCTGCGACCGACGCCAGCTCTACCGATACGTCGACTTCTACCGTCTGTATCCGCAGATTGTGGGGACACTGTCCCCACAATCCAGAGGGCTGCTTCCCGCCCGGGCTCCGGCCCCAAAAGTGGGGATGACGTCCCCACAATCCAGAGAACCGACCCTTCCAGCGGCAGCTCTGGTCGAAGCGCTGTCCTACAGTCATTTCGAGCTTCTCGCCGCGATCGACGACCCGCTGAAGCGCGCCTTCTACGAGGTCGAGTGCGTGCGCGGCACCTGGTCGGTGCGGGAGCTCAAACGCCAGATCGCCAGCCTCTACTACCAGCGCTCGGGGCTCTCGCGCGACAAGAAGAAACTAGCGGCGATGGTCGATGCGAAGGTCGAGCACTCGAGTTCCCGGCTGACGATCCGCGATCCCTACGTGTTCGAGTTCCTGGGCCTTCGGCCCCAAGAGGTCATGCCCGAGTCCCAGCTCGAGCACGCCCTCCTCGACAAGCTGGAGGACTTCCTGCTTGAGCTCGGTCGTGGTTTCTGTTTCGAAGCTCGCCAGCGCCGCATTCTGATCGGCGACGAGCACTTCTTCGTCGACCTGGTCTTCTACCATCGCATCCTCAAGTGCCATGTCCTCATCGAACTCAAGAGCGACGGGTTCACCCACGAGCACCTGGGCCAGCTCAACACGTACGTGAGCTGGTACCACGATCACGAGATGAGCCCGGGCGACAACCCGCCGGTCGGCATCCTGCTCTGCACCGAGAAGAACCACGCCCTCGTGAGGTACGCCATAGCCGGGATGAGAAGCCAGCTCTTCGTCTCGAAGTACCAGCTTGCCCTGCCCAAAGAGGACGAGATGCGCGCGTTCATCGAGGCGCGGCTGAATGACGAGCTTCCCGACGCAAAGACGAAACGATCGAAGAACACCAAGGGAAAGTCAAAACAGGCCAAGCCAGCCAAGGTTGGCCTTCAAAGAAAGCGACCAAGGGGAGCCGGGAATGGGCGATAGCAAGAACAGCCTGCTCGCTGGACACCAGAGGCCGTCGCAAGAGCGCTTCCTCGATGAGGGGCTCGATGCCTTTGAATGCGGCCCGGTCTGACGCCATGAAATCGAACCGAATCAAGAACTGGCCCAAAGACGAGCGGCCTCGTGAGAGACTGCTCACTCAAGGGGTGGACAAGCGACTAGCTCCGCGCCGCCCGCGAGTGCTCACGTCGGACCTGTTGGATCGCCACGTCCACGTCGCGCTTCACCTGCTGCTCGCTTCTTCGCGGAAGCGTCGCCCGGATGCGCTTGATCGTGCCCCATCCCAGATCCGACCGTCGCTGCTTCAGCAGCATCGCTTCCAGCAGCTCGCACTGCTGCTCCTCGGTCATCCGGTCGATCTGACGCAAGACCTGCTCCACTTGGGTTCGTACCTGGGCCATG
>PMJE01000059.1:2274-4573 GCA_003157315.1 Myxococcales bacterium
GCGACGCTCGTCACTATGTCCATTTGCTGCACTTCTGAATATGTCTCAGGCACCACACTCGCGGCCTCATTGCAACGATTCGCCCCTGGATCGACAAGCTCACTGCGTGCGGCGTCCACTACCATCCCGATCTAGTTCGGCGCTTTCTTCAGGGGATCGGCGAGTAGCGGAGCGGCGGAGTCGGCCGCGGTGCTGCCTCGGCCGTCCGTCGGTCGCGGCGTCCGGCTCCCTGGAAGCGGGCAACCTTGGCGCGTAGCTGCCATTTTCCCCGCTGGCACTGGGTCGCGCACAGATCGGCGCCGCACCATTGCCTCGACGATGAGGTTGGACGCCAGCTTTGCGAAGAGGCAACATGGCGCCATGCGATTCAACGCGTTTGTCTGGGGCCTATTTCGCGAATCGGAACAAGGCAAGAGCGCAATCCGTCGATTCAAATCGCTGGATAGCGAGTTTCTTGATACCTGGTTTGCGGACGGTTGGTCTTCGCGCACGTTTGAATTCGCTTTCAAAGATGAATTCAAGGACTCGTATCCACCGGGAGAGGTTCGGTTTGACATTGTGGATCTTGTGAAGGACTGGGCCGGCAAGAAGCGAATCGCCTCAGCGGACGAGGCCAAGGATCTCTACCAGCAGCTATGCACAGATGGGGTTCCCTTTGAGATGGCCGACTTGAAGGGTCGTGTTAAACCGGTGTACTACCTCGGAGAGGACGTTGAAGAGCTATACGACTACGTAGCTGCCATTTCTCTCGGGCTCCATCTCGCACATCCTGATTTCTTCCTTCCCTGTCTGTGGCGGCTGCGGTTTTGTCACCTGGAAGAGATCCATCATGAGTTCGACATTCCGATCCCCTTGCTGCCGGGCAAGCAATCAAAGGAGGAACGTGGCTGGTACTACTTCGATCTGAACTCGGTCTGGCAGGAATTTCGGAAATGCCACGGCTTGTCCCCCGTCGAGATGAATGCCTTCCTCTATGCTTTCGCGACTCCCTTCGCGACCCCAGCCACCAGAGAGGACATGCCCGCACCCGCCAAGGCTTGGATGATCACCGGTGGATCTTGGGACATCGAAGCAGCGGACAAGGCCACGAAAGACTACGTCGGTCCTTGGGGAGCCAACGCTTTCGCACGTCGTGGTGACATCCTGGTTTTGTACCTGGTGCGACCAAAGAGTTGCATTCACTCAATCTGGCGAGCTTGCAGCGATGGATTCATCGACCCCATGTCCCACTATCATTCGCAGGCATGGGTGGGGGATGCCATCCAGACTGTACCGATTACTCTGGTCGAGCTCAAGGCGCATCCATTGTTCTCCAAGAAGTCAGCGGTGCGCGCGAATTTCCAGGGGCCGCACGGAAAGGCGCCCCTCACATTCGAGGAATACGAAGCGATTCTCGCCATGATGTCGGCGAAGGGACAGGATCTCAGCGAACTGCCTAGAATTCCCTCAATGACTGGTTTCCCCGACGCTGAGCTTTCTTGCGAGCGAGACGTCGAGGTTCACCTCATTGAGCCGTTCCTGCAGCGCCTCGGCTATTCCGATGCGGACTGGATGCGTCAAATGCCGGTGAAGATGGGGCGCGGCGAGCGCAACTACCCGGACTACGCCGTAGGCGCCGTCGCGACACGCGGCGAAGAAAGCGCACGCATGGTTCTCGAATCCAAGTACCAGCTCACTTCCAAGCGGCAGTTCGTCGACGCCTTCCTGCAGACCAAGTCCTACGCTCTCCGACTTCAATGCAAGGTGATGGCCATGGCCGCGCGCGAAGGGGTCTGGATCTTTCCGCCGAGAAATGGGACTTTTGAAATCGACCACTATGTGCAGAAGACCTGGGGAGAGATCGTGCAACCAGACAGTTTTCACACTGTCTCGTGTCTGCTCGGGCGCGACGAAGTCCTTGTGCGCCAAAGGTGACAAGCTGGAGATCTCTGGTACCTAATCCTTTCGAACCGGTTTCTTCCCCGCCGGAGAACCCGCGCCATGGCCGCCAGCCGTGTCGTGCCGTCTGACCGAGGTTGCTACCCGCTCTCCTACGGGTGCGGTGCCTGAGACACATTCAGAAGCGCAGCAAGCGGGCGTCGTGAAGAGCTAAATGTAGGCGTGTCGCAGGTGCTGAGGATCGTTGCCATTGTCGAAGCTGTCCGGATCTCGGACAACAGTGAACGGCGATCGGTGCCCGATAGCGCCCCCCAAGTTTGCCTTCGCGAAAGCGGCGCTGATGACCCTGATCTCCCGAGAGGTTGAATCGCCTCGCCCCTATCCCGCCCTTAGCAGCGCCCCCACGGCCCAGTCGTAGTCG
>PMJE01000227.1 GCA_003157315.1 Myxococcales bacterium
AACGGCATCCTAGTAGTACAGAGGGCGCAAAGGCGGACGAGAGACGGAAGGGCTAGATCCAGCACATTCGGGACTTCTGTCTGAGTCGAGTCCTCTGTGCCTCTCTGTGGAGGCGGTAGCCAGCATTGGATCGCGCTCTGCGAGATCCTGGTTGGTTCATTCAGCTTCGGGCGGCGACCTGCATGAACTCGCTCACCTTGATTGCGTCCGTAGTACCATGTCTACCCATGCAGGTGATGATTCTCGCGGCTGGCCGCTCGACCCGTCTCGGCTCTCTCGGCATGGCTCTGCCCAAGCCCCTGCTTCCCGTGTGTGGCTATCCGGCTATCACCTTTGCCCTGGCGTTGTGCCGGCAAGCCGGATTGCACGACATCGTGATCAATCTGCACCACCACGGCGACAAGATTGGCAAGACCCTGGGCGATGGTTCGCAGTTCGGGGTCAACCTGCGCTACTCGGTCGAGGAAACCCTGCTGGGCACGGGCGGGGGGGTGGGCAAAGCGCGCGCGCTCTTTTCATCCGAGCCGGTGCTCATTATCAACGGCAAGGTCGCGGCTGATGTCGATCTGCGTGCGGTCATCGCGGCCCACGCGCAGGCGCCGCGGGGAACCGTGGCCACCATGGTGCTGCGCGAGGATCCTCATCCCGAGCTGTGGGCCCCCGTCGGCGTAGACAGCGGCGGCAGAGTGGTGAGCATCCGAGGCCAGCGCGCGGTCAGCATTACGCGAGCGCAGCTGGCCCCGCGCATGTTCACCGGCATCCACGTGGTCGAATCCGCGTTGCTCGACTGCCTGCCGGCCGGCGTGTCCGACATGATCGGCGATGCGTACATTCCGTCCCTGCGCGCCGGCGACCGCGTCGGGGCCATGACCATGACCGGCTATTTTGCCGAGCATTCCACCCCCGAAAGCTATCTCGCTGGGAACCTGGCCTTGGTCGCAAATCCCGGCTTGCTGCCCCATCCGCCCGGACCGCTTGCCGGCGTGGATCCCGCTGCGCAGATCGATCCCTCTGCCCGGATCGTGCCGCCGGTTCGTCTTGCAGCCGGGTCGGCGGTCGAAGCAGGCGCCGTGGTGGGTCCGTGGACCGTGGTATGCGGCGCTGCCCGCGTCTCGTCGGGCAGCCAGGTAGTCCGCAGTGTGGTGTGGCCCGGCGCCACTGCGCAAGGGAACTTGTTGGGCGCCATTGTGGCCCCCGAGGGTCCTTTCATCGCCGAAACCACCCCGCCACCGCAGACGGTGTGAAGAAGCTGGGTTAGCTTGTTCGCACGGAGACCGCCGAAGCCACAGAGTCGGATGAGAGAAAAGGCTTGGCTGTCCGGTTCGAACCCCTTCTTCTCCTCCGATCTCTGCGACCTCTGTGCCCTC
Source organism: Myxococcales bacterium (assembly GCA_003157315.1). Next base: position 1,368 of record PMJE01000227.1, read on the forward strand.
TGTGAGGAATAGGTGACTATCTCCCGCCCGCCGCCGGTGTCGAGGCTTGTTCACGCAGACAGAAGGCGACCGCCTCCACCAGGCTGCGTTTGTGGCGCGATTTGGGCAGGAAGATGTTGGCGCCCGCGGCCAGCGCGCGCTGGCGGGTCGCCGACGAAGTGCGCGACGAGAGCACGACAATGGGCAGCCCGCGCAGGGTCGGTTCGTGGCGAATTCGCGCGATCAACTGGAAACCGTCCACCCGTGGCATCTCGAGTGCGGTCACCACCGCATCGAACCGCCGCTCGCCCAAGATCTCCCACGCATCCCAGCCGTCCTCCGCGGCGACGGTCTGGTAGCCACCGGTGGAAAGCAAGCGCGCTGCACTTTCCCGCGCCATGCGCGAGTCGTCGACGATGAGGATGCGCGGCTGCCCTCGCCGCGGTCCCGGCGCCGCGGTTCGTGGCGGCCCAAAGGCCGCGTCGGCGAGCGTGCCCAGGTCGAGCACCAGTTGCGCCTTGCCGGCTCCCGACGCCGTCACCCCGGCATAGAGCGGAATGAGCCCCAGCAGGGGGCCCGGCGGTCGGATCACAACCGTGCGCGGGCCAATGACCTTGTCACAGGTAAAGATGAAGTCGCGGCCGCCGTAGCGCACATGCAAGGCCGCCGCGCGCCGGCCTGGGGGCAACTCGACGCCCAGCAAGGCATGCAGGCGCAGCAACAGCAGTGCAGGTGCGTTTCCGGTGGGATGCTTGGCCGGCATGGGCGTCACGATGGCATTGCCGGCCAGGACGTCGGGTCCCACTGGCAAAGCTTCGATGATGTGTGCGGCTGGCACGGCGTAGACCTGGCCGCCCAACTTGAACAACAGGGCCTGCGTGATTGTCCCGCTGAGAGGAACTGAGAGGCGAAAACGCGTGAAAACGCCGGCCTGGCACTCCAGCTTCACCTCGCCACCCATGTGCTCGATGGTTCGCTCGACGATGTTCAGGCCCATGCCTCGCCCTGCCAGCGCGTCCGAATGGGGCCGGGTAGAAAACCCCGGCTCGAAGACGGCCGCGACCACACCTTTGTCATCGAGCGCGTCTGCAGCGTCCTGGCGCCCGGTGCGCCGCAAAGCCTGTCGGACCGCTTCGCGGTCAATGCCACCCCCATCATCTTCAAAGGTGATGGAGACGGACTCGCCTTCTTGCACGGTCTTGATATCAATGCGTCCGCGCGCCGGCTTGCCGCGCTCGGCGCGCACCTCAGGCGATTCAATTCCATGCGCCAGGGCATTGCGCAGAAGGTGCAGCAAGGGGTCGGAAAGCTGATCGACCACGCTCTTGTCAAGCTCGACCTCGCCGCCCGCGACCACCATGTCAACTGGGCGACGGCAGGTGCGTTCCAACTCACGCATGGCCGAGCCAAGCCGGCTGTACATCCATTCCATGGGCACCAGGCGCGCGCGGCGGATCTGCTCTTCCAGCTGCTCCGAGACCTGGCGCATGGTGCCCGCGTCAGCAGCCAGCGCGCGGGCCGTGCGATCCAGGTACAAGGCGAAGTTGGCAAACCCGACTTCCGCTTCTCCCAGGCGGTCGAGCACCCGCGTCTCTGGGGGAATGCCCGGTCGCGTGGGGAGCCCGCCGGCTCCCCCTGCGGGGGCTTCGGGACGGACATCCCACCCTGCCCGCCCCCCGCCCGCTTCGCGCGCGCCCTCGCTGCCGGCGGCGGACCATCGCGCGAGGCCGAGCGCAGCGAGNNGGGTTTGGGAACCCTCTGAGGGTTCCCATGTTGGATCCATGCCTGCTCCCAATTCAACCAGCGAGGTGCGCATGGAGTTGCGAGTGACACGCAGGTCACGCAGCACGCTCTCAAGTTCGTGCACGCGTCGATCGAGGCGCGTGCGCAGGATGACCAGATCGCCCACCCCATCGAGCAGGGCATCCAGCCGCTCGGCCTCGACCCGAAGCATACCGTCGCCGCTTCCTCGCCGATCGGCCACTGCGCGCCGATCGGCTTGTCGGCGGCGATCCGCGCTTGCTAGCGGCAAGGCCACGGCTTCCGGTGGATAGGCACCGCGCGCGGGCGGGGCGGACAGACGCGCGCTGGTGAGCAGCGCGCGCAGCGCGGAGACGCCCTCGTCGATGCGCTCCAAAATTCCGAAGGTGGGCGCAAGCTTCCCGGATCGCATCTCGGCGCACAGCTCCTCCAACTCATGCGCAGCCCGCGCGATGGCATCGTGGGCTACCGAGCCGGCCGCGCCTTTGAGGGTGTGCAGATGGCGAAACAGGGCATCCACCAGCTGCGGGTCCACATCCAAGGTGGTCTCCGCGGCGCGCGCCAGTGCCTGCTGCGCCTCGGCGATGTGGCGCAGGTGCTTGTCTGCCTCGTCGAGAAACAGGCCGCGCAGCAGCTCAGCCTCGCTCGGGTTCCATTCACTAAGGGGACGTCGCTCGCCGTTGCCGGTGCCGTTCTTTGCGGGCGGGTCCATGGTGAAAGTGGGAAGCTAGCGTTCGTTCTTGGCGGTGCCGTCGGCCAGCGCTGCCAAGACCCGGCGTAGCGCATCGCCAAGTGGCGTGGCTGCGTTGTCGGCGAGCGGCGCAATGGGCTGTAGAAGTTCGGTGATCGCGGCGCGCCGTTCGCGCAGACCGCGCACCAGCTCCGCCTCTTCTTGGCCGGAGAAGCGAAGCCGCGCCAACGCCTGGGTCAGCCCTTTCGCGGCAGCGGCAAGTGCCGCGGTGTCGCGTCCCGCGGCAGCGGCAGACCCGGCCAGCGTCTCGCCCACCCGACGAATCTCCTCGATGGTGTGGTTGGCTTCGCTGGTGGAGTTCACTATGCTCTGGATGAAGGCGCCGATGTCCTTGGTGGCCACCGCCGAGCGTTCAGCTAGCTTGCGCACGTCCTCGGCCACCAGGCCGAAAGCCTTGCCTTGCACGCCTGCGCGTGAAGCCTCGATGGCCGCGTTGAGCGCCAGGATATTCGTCTCCGAAGTCACGTCGTCAAACAACTCCACGATCTGGCCGATCTCGTCGGAACGTGCCTCGAGCGCCTTCAACTTGCGCGCGATTTCGGCGATGGCCGCCTGCTGGTGAGACACGCCGTCGGCAATCAACTGGTTAGCGCGCTCGAGCGCTTCCGCAGTCGACAGGGTGTGAGTGGTGTTTTCCGCGATCTGGCTGGCATGCCCGCTCAGCGCTTCCAGCATCTGGTTGAGCGCGGAAGCCAGGGGCGCCAGCGTGGGGGTGGAAACATCAGCGCGCACCGTCAGATCGCCACCCTTGGCGACGTTGATTACCTTGATGAGGTTCTGTAATCCGCTGCTTCTGCTCATGGGCTTGTCACCGTGCTGATGGCGTGGCGAACGTGATCAATTGCCTGCTGGGCGTTGATCAGCAGGGCGGGACCGTCGGCGTCGAGCACCGTGGCGGCCAGGAAGGTCGGCCGCGGGGGCGGTGGTCGGCTGTGTTGCTCGTCGACTTGGCCCACGCGGACCCGAAGTTCCACGGCCAATGCGGCTGAAATGGCCGGCGTGTTGGCGTCGGGTGTGGTCTCGATCAGAATGAGTCTCTCGGCGGTCATGGGATCAGGCATGCCGTCGCCATGCGCCTCGCCCACCTGGGGAAAATACACCCCCAAGTCCAGCACGGGCAGGATCTGGCCACGCACGGGGGCGATCCCGCGCATGACCGGCGGGGCGAGCGGCACCGGCGTGAGAGCTGGCATGGGCAGCATCTCGCGCACCACACTCACGGGCAGGGCGCAGCGCAGTCCACGCAGGTGGAAAAACACCACGTCCAGGCTGGAGGACGTCGCCACAATCATCCAACCATCGGCGCCACGCGTCTGCGAATGAACTTGCAGCGCAGGAGCCGAAACAACACTTGGGTGACGTCATACGAGCCCATCTTGGACAGGTGGATGATGTCACGCACGGTGTTCTTTCCGTTGATGATTTCCAGCACGGCCGCCTCTTCACGCAGCAAGCGGTGGTCGTCGAACGAGGCGATCTTGTCCTCGTTGCGCACGAAAACCATGTCGAAGTTTTCGATCTCTTGTCCAATCACGCGCCACTCGTCGACGCGCCGGAGGCCCTGCATGATAAGCCCGTCGATGGGAAGGCCCAGGCTCGCCTCGCGTGCCGCCGGCGAGGGCGCAACCGTGGGGTGGAATGAGAAGCTACCCTTGCCCCAACGCAACCCCTCGAATACCAGGGCGGTAGTCTGTTGCGCCATGGCCCTTCTCAGCCCGACTTCCGTGATCAGGCCGCGCCGGCACAGATCGCCGCCGAGCAGACCGCCGCCCGGGGCAGCGCGCCGCTCCTCCAACACTTCATCCAGCTTGGCGCGTTCGATCTGTCCACTGCGCACCAGAAAATGTCCCAGGAGAAACTCGTCGGCTACTCCCCGGGCGCCAGCGAAATCGATGCGGCCTTTGTTCACGCAGATCTCGATGCTCGCGTCTTTGCCCAGCAGGCGGAGCGTGCCGGAATGCTGCCGGTCTTGTAGCAAGAGCAGCACGTCGGCAATCGACACGACCGCCAGATCGCCCACCAGCGCAGCGCCCTCCGGGCCGACGGCCAAGCCCGCCGGTTTCTCCTCCTCGGCCTTGGGCAAAAGTCCGACCACGTCCAGATTGTCGGGCTGCTCGCCGGACACCGGGGCTGGCGGGCGCTGGCGCTTCTCCAGTGCGTGGTGGACCACCGCCAGCAGCGCGTCCGGCGAAAACGGCTTGGGCAATACGTCGACCACGCTGCCCAGGCTGGAAAAACAGGCGCCTGCCTCCTCTCCCTTGGCGCTCATCACCACCACGGGCACGGTGGCCAGGGCCACGTTTCCCGAGATGGCTCGGCACACGTCGTCCCCGTTCAGGTCGGGCAGGAGGTAGTCCAGGAGCAAGAGGTCGGGCGGGTGCTCGGTTGCTGCCAGAATGCCAAGCTCGCCGCAGTCCGCGGTCGACACACGGAAGCCCGCCTTGGCCAGCGTGATCTCGACTAGCTTCAGAATGGTGGGGCTGTCGTCTACGACGAGGATATTCTCGTCTGGCATCGATATCTGGTTCCCTTTGGGAAACTACCAAACTACCACGTTGGACACGCAGAACGAAGGCCTGGTGGTTGCCCAGGTAGGCGTAGGTGGTCTTTGGTGTGCAAATGCTCTCGCGCGCCGGAGTCAACTCAGGAACGCTCGCCATTATGACGATGTGAAGGATGTTCTATGGATGCGGCTACATGGCTCAAGCAAGTCGGCGACCAATCCGGCCAGGCCGACAAGCGTGCGCGGCTTGCGGAGTTGATTGCCTACATCGGTTCGGTCACCACCCTGGATGACCTTCTGTTCGAGGCCAGTGACCGCGTCAGCGCATTCTTGAGCGCGGACCGCACCACACTGTTCATGTCTGATGCCCAGGGCCAGCTGCGGGCGGTGGCTTGGGTGGAAGACTCCGTGCGCGAGCTGCGCTTGCCTCGCGATGCGAGCAACGTGATCGGCTTCGCCTATGCGGCAAAGGCTCCGCTTGGCTTCAAGAACCTGAACGACCCAAACGAGCTTGTGCGCCTGCATCCGCGCCTACGGCCCGATGACCGGCTGGACCGATGGCTGGGGACTAGCATCCATGGCGCCATCGTGGCACCGCTTTTGGTTGGCGATCTGCCTTTCGGTGTCATGTTGGTGGTCAATCGCCAGGACGAATCCGGGCTCTTCGGGCCGCGCGATCTGGTCTACGCGGGCGAGCTGTGCCGAGCCATGGCGGACACCCTGGCCGGGCTGCTGTCACCGCGCGAGACGCCCGCGCAGCTACCCGCTTCCGCCACACCCATGCCCGCCGCCCGGCAGATCCGCACGACTCCACCTGCGCCAGCCGCTGAGCCGCCCAGGAGGGGCATGCCCGTGCCCGATGCCAAGCCGGTTCTCGCCGCGCAGGACCGCGCAATGAGGAAGCCGGCCGGCAAATGGGACTACCTTGTCGACTCCGGCATTTTGCCCTTCGAGACCCTGAGCAAGTCGCTCGCTTTGGCGGAGCAAGCCGAACAGGATCCAGCGCGCTATCTGATCGAGAAGGCGGGGGTCAATCGCGCCGACGTGGAGAAGGCGCTCTCGACCTACTACAACGCGCCTTTCTACCGCTTCACCGGCAGTCAACGGATCCCGGAAGACTTGCGCGGCCGCCTGCGCCTCGATTACTTGAAGAAGATGAACGCGGCGCCGATCGAGCGACGCGGCCCGCAGCTTATTGTGGTCATCGACGATCCCACGGATTTTTCCCGTTGCGATGCCCTGCGCGCCATCGAGGCGGATCGTGAGGTGGTCTTCCACGTCGGCTTCAAGGATGAGATCGTCGCTTGCATCGAGTACTCATACGGCCAGCGCGGGGACGTCAATGTCTTGCTCAAGGAGCTGTCGGGAGACGAGAGCACGGGCGCGATCGACGAGCCCAGCGACGATGAAGAAGAGGGTGAGGAGTCGGACAGCGCCATCATCAAGCTGGCC
>PMJE01000354.1 GCA_003157315.1 Myxococcales bacterium
GGACTTCGGTGGCGGCAAGCTGCCAGCGCCCACGCAGTTCGTGATCGATCTCTCGTACACCCTGCGCAACTATCTGCCTTACATAATCGGTGGCGGCATCGCGTTCTTCACCGGGATCAAACTGCTTCTCCGCACGCGCAAGGGGCGTCTGGCCTTCGACAGCATGCTACTCAAGTTGCCCATCTTCGGTATGGTGCTGCGCAAGACCGTGGTGGCGCGCTTCGCCCGCACCATGGGAACCCTACTGGCCTCTGGCGTTCCCATTCTCGATTCCATGGAGATTGTGGCCAAGACCGCCGGAAACGTGGTCGTACATGACGGCATCATGTTCGTGCGCGCGCGGGTGTCGGAAGGCAAGGATCTGGCCACGCCGCTCATGGAAACCGGTCTCATGCCGCCCATGGTGGTGCAGATGATCAGCGTCGGCGAGCAGACCGGCGCGCTCGACGCCATGCTGTCCAAGATCGCCGACTTCTACGAAGAGGAAGTGGACGTGGCGGTGGCCTCCATGACCCGGATGATCGAGCCTTTGCTCATGGTGTTCCTGGGCGCCGTCATCGGCGGCTTGGTTATCGCCATGTACTTGCCGATCTTCGAGATGGCCGGCAACATCAAGAGTGGCTAGCCACCGCATGGGTGAGATCGAAGCCCGCGCCACGCCCGAGACTATCCCCTTGGGTGCCGCGGCAGTGCGGGGCAAGGCCGACGTCGCACCGGGTGAGCAAGGCCGCCCTGAGGCGCTGCGAACTGTCACCTACTTGATGCTCGTGCGCACGGCGCTGGCGACCGTGCTCATGTTGTCTGTGGTCATTTTGGCTCTCACCCTGGGAAGCTCGGACACCCTCTCAGGGCCCTTCGGGCGGTTCGTGTTCGCCCTGCTGGCAACGACCTACGTGGCCACCCTGGCCTACGCCCTCGGGCTTGGCCGCATCCAGGATCCGGTTCGCTTTGCCGATATCCAAATCGGCGTTGATCTGGTGTTGGTCACCCTGCTGGTCCACGCCACCGGTGGCGCGCAGAGCGGATACACGTTCCTCTACCTGGTCGACGTGGTAGCGGTGAGCCTTCTGCCCAAGCGCTTCTCGCCGGGCAACGTGGCCACCGCGAGTGCCTTGCTCTTCGTCGGAATCTCGCTCCTCGGCTACCTGCGCATCCTGCCACCCATAACCGGGCAAACGGTTTTTCCCTGGGACCTAACCCTGGAAGAGCTGGTATTCCGCTTGGTCGTCTATCTGGCGGGGGTGGTCTCGGTGGCGGCACTGGGCATGACCTTGCACGCCAAGACCCGCGAGGCGCGTGAGCGCCTGGCCCGGCACGAGCGGATCGCTGGCGACTTGGCGTCTCTGCACGAGAACACCATCCGCTGCCTGTCCTCGGGACTCGTGACCACGACCCTGGACGGATCCATCACTTCGATGAACGATGCAGCCTGCGAGATCCTAGGCATCAAGCCACCAGCGCCCTTGGGGCAACGGCTTGATGTATTGATTCCGGGCATGGTCGCTGCGATGGCCGAGGATCTATCTGTCGGCCGGGTGATTCGGCAGGAGGTGGAAGCCCTGCACGCAAATGGATCGCCTCGATGCCTGGGGGTTTCCGCCACCCCGCTGTCCGATCACACAGGCCAGACCGTGGGCCGCGTAATCCATTTTCAGGATCTGACCGAGCTGCGCAGCATGGAGGGAGCCGTGCGGCGGTCGGAGCGCTTGGCCGGCATTGGCCGGCTGGCGGCCAATATTGCGCACGAGATTCGCAATCCCCTAGCTAGCATCTCCGGATCGGTCGAAGTCCTGCGTAAGCAGCCCGGCACAGATGCGGAAGCTCGACAGCTCATCGACATCGCCGTGCGCGAGGTGGACCGGGTCAACGGCCTCATCTCGGGTCTGCTCGACTACGCTCGCCCGCGTACCGAGGACCGCCAGCGCCTGGATCTGGGCGAGGTGGTGACTGAGATCGCCAAGGTGTTCGAGCAGGAGCGTCGGTCTGCCGAGGTCCGAGTCGTCGTGGACGCGGAGCCGGGGGTGGCCATCGAGGGCGCGTCCGGACAGTTGCGGCAGGTGCTGTGGAACCTCCTGCGCAACGCCGTTGCCGCCATGCCACGGGGCGGCTGCGTACGGCTCTCGGTTTCGCGTCGCGATCGAACCAATGGCTCGGCCGAGGCCGTTCTCTCGGTGAGCGACACCGGCATAGGGATTCCCCGCGAGGATCTGGATCACATATTCGAGCCGTTCTTCTCACGCCGAGTTGACGGCACCGGCTTGGGGCTTGCCATCACTGCACGCATCGTGGAGGACCACAAGGGGACAATCGAGGTGTCGAGCGAGGTGGGCAAGGGCACCACCTTTGCGCTGCATTTTGCGGCAGCGGCGTGATGGCTTCTTGATCAGCCCTCAGCCCTGGAAAAACCGATTGAGCGCCCAAACCTCGCGGGCGCGTAGGCCCTGGAAGCGGATGCCCATGCCGGGAAGCTGCTCCGCTCCGCCGGGCTCAACCCAGCGGACCTCGCCGCCCACTTCGATGGGCTCAGACTGCGTGGGAATATGGAAGCGGATCTGCACCCTGGTCTGCAGAGGAAGCGGTGCTGTGGTTTCCAGGAACACGCCTCCTAATGAGATGTTGCGAGTGGCCGCGACCTGTCGGTCTTCGCCGATGAGGACCTCCACTTCTAGGCGGCGCGCGTATCGGGGATCGGTTCGTCGAAAATGCTCAGACAAGTTATGCCTCGCTGTCGAGACGGGTACACGATGCGGAGCCCAAGTTGAATTCCGCATCTCCCGCGGCAGGCCCGGCCGAGGCAAGCTCGCCCGAACCCCCGCGGTTGCGTCCCACGACCACGCCAGTTTAGGTGAGGCGGGCAGGTTAATCAATGCGTCGCACGCGATTCGAGCAGAGGTCTGGTTGTCCTATCGCGTCAGCGATGAAGAGCCAGATTTCGGCTAGACTCATGCCGCCGATGAATCTCGACACCTACCCCTTGAGTCAGCTCGCGGCTCGCGTGGGCACGCCCTTCTATCTTCTCGACGCAGAAATCCTGCGGGGAAACCTTCACCGCCTGCAGGATCTGTCTGCGGGATCGCAGGTCGTGGCGCGTTATGCGATGAAGGCGAATTCGGTCCGGCAGGTGCTGGAGCTGGTCCGCAAGGCAGGTCTGTGGATCGACGCCGTGAGCGGCAACGAAGTGCTGCGCGCCATGCGCGCTGGATTTCCCGGCGGGACTGACCCGCCCCGGATCATGCTCACTGCCGACGTATTCCGCGACAACGCGCTGGAGGTCCTGCAGCAGCATCACATCCTGCCCAACTTGGGATCTCCGGGCATGCTCCGGCAGCTTGCAGCCGTCGGCTACCGTGGCCCGGTTGCCGTGCGTGCCAACCCCGGTTTCGGCCACGGCCATGTTCAGGCATGCGACACTGGCGGTCCCTCTTCCAAGCATGGGGTGTGGTACGAGGACCTCAAGCAATTGCGCCAGGCAGCCACCGCGGCCGGGCTGACCATCGTGGCTCTCCATGCGCATGTCGGCACCGGCCCTCAGCCGCGCGAGTTCGACCAGAACATGCGCAAACTGGTGGACTTCTTCGAGGCGATCCTGCCCGAATTCCCCGACGTGGCTGGCGTGAACTTCGGCGGCGGCATTCCTCACCCCTACCGGCCGAACGAGCCAGCTTATGATCTCTCTTGGTACCGGCCAGTGCTTGCGGATGCGGTCGGTCGCTTCGTCCGGGCCGCGGGCCGCCCGATTCGGGTCGAGATCGAGCCCGGTCGCTACGCGGTGGCGGGCGCAGGCGCTCTGGTGTGCCGGGTTCACGACATCAAGAGCACACGCACTAACCCTAAGGGTCCCGGCCACCAGTTCGTCATGGTGGATGCAGGGTTTTGCGACCTGGTTCGGCCGGCCATGTATGGCTCGTACCATCACATCTCGGTGGTGGGGCCTGGCGCCAGCCGGACACCCGAGCCGCTGATAGTGGCCGGGCCACTCTGCGAAAGTGGCGATGTTTTCACGCGCGATGAAAAGGAGTTGCTCTTGCCGCGCCTCTTGCCTCGCCCCGACCCGGGCGACTTGCTGGTGCTCCACGACGCGGGCGCCTACGGCTCGGCCATGAGCTCGAACTACGTGTCAATCGGTCGGGTGCCCCAGGTGCTGTGGGATGCAGGTCGCGCCACCCTGGTCGCTCGCCGCGAGAGCTTGGAGGACATAGTTCGCGCCGAATGCGAGGAGCCGCTCGACTGAATCTCAGACCGCTTTCAACCGGAGAAGGTTTTCTCCGGCGCCATGCTAGGCTTGCCGCAAAGGAGGAAGTCTTGCCGCTCTACGAGTACGTGTGTCGCAAGTGTTCCAAGCAGTTCGAGGCGCTGATCTTCGGCTCCGACGTGCCCATCTGTCCGACCTGCCAGTCCGCTGACCTGGAGCGGATCCTGTCCGTGATAGCCGTGGGCAGTAGCCAGCCAGCGCGCGAGCCCAGCGCCTGCGATTCGTGTCAGGGCCGAGGTCGACCCGGCTGTGGGATGAACTAGCTCGCATCGCATGTCCTACGCCTCGCTCAGGGATTGCGTCGATGACCTGGAGCGGACTGGCCAACTCCGCCGCGTGGAGGTCGAGGTCGATGCGCAGCTAGAGGCGGCCGAGATCCAGCGCCGCGTGTTCCGCGCCCGCGGCCCGGCTCTCTACTTCGCGCGGGTCAAAGGTTGCCGATTTCCCATGGTCAGCAACATGTTCGGGACCATGGAGCGCGCGCGCTTCATCTTTCGCGACAGCCTGGACAAGCTCCGCCGCCTGGTCGAACTATTGGCTGATCCGGGCGCCGCCTGGCGGAGCCCGCTGCGCTACGCAGGCGTACCCTTCACGCTGTTGCGTACGCGTCCTAGGCGCGTAGCGGGCGGTCCGGTCTTCGCCGGACAGGTCGAGGTCAGGGATCTGCCGCAACTCAAGTGCTGGCCAGACGACGGCGGGGCCTTCATCACGCTGCCCCAGGTCTACACTGAGGATCCAGCGCGCCCCGGGCCTGCCCATAGCAACCTGGGCATGTATCGCATCCAACTTTCCGGAGGTCAGTACGAACCGAATCGCGAGATGGGCCTGCACTACCAGATCCACCGTGGCATCGGCGTACACCACGCGGCCGCCATCCAGCGCGGCGAGGTTCTGCGGGTGAACGTGTACGTGGGCGGCCCGCCGGCCATGGCTCTGGCCGCGGTCATGCCATTGCCCGAAGGCATGTCCGAGCTGGCGTTTGCCGGCGCGCTTGGCGGCAGGCGTGTGCGACTGGCGGAGCAGAAGGGCTGGCCTTTGCCGGTGCACGCGGATGCCGACTTCTGCTTGCTTGCCGAAGTTGATCCGGTACTCCGCAAGCCCGAAGGGCCGTTTGGCGATCACCTGGGGTACTACAGTTTGGCCCACGATTTTCCCGTGCTGCGCGTGCGCCGGATCTATCACCGCGCGGAGGCGATCTGGCCTTTCACCGTGGTCGGCCGGCCGCCCCAGGAGGACAGCGTTCTCGCCTCCCTCATTCACGAGATTACGGGTCCCCTGGTTTCGTCGGTCCTTCCTGGCGTGCGCGCGGTGCACGCGGTGGACGCTGCCGGTGTGCACCCACTGCTGCTCGCCCTGGGCAACGAGCGCTATGTGCCCTTCGACGAGCGCCAAGCGCCGCAGGAACTGCTCACCCAAGCCAATGCCATCCTGGGACAGGGCCAGCTCTCCCTGGCCAAGTACCTGTTCATGGCGGCGGTGCAGGACGATCCGCGGCTGGACGTGCGTGACGTCAGCGCGTTTCTGCAGCATGTGCTGGCCCGGGTCGACTGGCGCCGCGATCTGCATTTCCAGACGCAGACCACGATCGACACGCTCGACTACTCGGGCACAGGCCTGCACCGGGGATCCAAGCTGGTGGTAGCCGCTGTGGGGCAGCCCCGGCGCTCGCTGCCGACGGTACTGCCGCCCGGCCTGCACCTGCCGGACGGTTTTGCCGACGCACGCCTGTGCTTGCCTGGTGTGCTGGCGGTGCGCGCGCCGGTCTACACGCCGAACCCCGAGGGTTTGGCGGCGGATTTTGCCGCGTTCTGCGCCGCCTTTCGCGCCGACGAACCCTTGTGCGCTTTCCCGCTACTGATTCTTGTCGACGACAGCGAGTTCTGCAGCCGCAACCTGGAGAACTTTCTCTGGGTGACATTTTCGCGGTCGAATCCGGCCGCCGATGTGGGCGGCATCGAAGCGGCCACGTTCAACAAACACTGGGGCTGTCGTGGATCACTGGTGATCGACGCCCGCCGCAAGCCCCAGCATGCGCCCCTGCTGGTGGAGGATCCGCAGGTCACCGCGCGCGTCGATGGTCTCTTCGCTCAGCACGGCCCGCTCGCGGGCATCGAGTAGCTAGAGTTCCTTCATGTACGCGACCAGATCCCCTGGCAGCGGACTTTCGATGGTGACGGGCTCGTGCGTGCGCGGGTGCGGGAAGCACAGGCGGGCCGCGTGCAGAGCCTGGCGGGATAGGCCGTCGAAGGCCGCCAGCAGCTCAGGGGTCAGCCCGCCATCGCAGTAGTCCATGAAGGCCTGCTCGCTGGCGCCATAGAGTTTGTCACCCACCACGGGATGACCGATGGAGGCCAGGTGAACACGAATCTGGTGCTGTCGGCCAGTTTCGGGCAAGGCCTCGACCAGCGCGTGCTCGGCAAAGCGTCGCACTACCCGGAAACGCGTCAGCGCGGGCAAACCATCGGATGCGACGCCCATCATGATGCGCGTTCTCGTGTCGAGCAGCCGCATCGGCCGATCGATCACTCCCTCAGGCTCTGCCGGCACGCCATGCACCAGGGCCAAGTAATTCTTCTTTACCAGCCGCTCGGCGAACGCGCGCTTCAAGAACGAGGCCGCCACCCGCCCGCGGGCCACCAGCAGCACACCCGAAGTCTCCCGATCCAGGCGGTGGCAGATCTGCAGTGCCTCGCTGGGAAAGCGCTCGCGCAGCAGCGCGACCAGCGTGTTCTTCCAGAACTTGGCCGTGGTGTGCATGGGCAGTCCGGACGGCTTGTCGAGCGCGAGAAAGGTTTCGTCTTCGGCCAGAATGTCGAAGTGGCGAGGCACTTCGGGCTCAACCGGGGCGGGACGGTCGACGATGATGGTTTCGCCCGCCCGCACGCCGAGTGCCGGTCGCGGTCGTCGTCCGTCCGCTAGCCGGACCTGTTGCTCGATGATGGTACGGATCTTCGCGCGCGACAGGCGGCGGATGCGGTGCTGGAGGAAATGGTCGAGCCGCCAACCATCGCACTCAGGAGGCACGCGCAGGCGCAACGGGATGATCTCCCGAGGCGCCTCGCAACCATCCGCAAGAACAAGGTCAGTCTCGATCGTGACCCCGCTGCTTGGCGAGCCAACCAGTTTGCCTCCCGTCGTGAAATCNNCGCAATTTCACTCGGTCCGGCAAACTGGTTGACTCGCTAGTCCTCGTCGAGGACGCCTTTCCAGCGCCAGTTGCCGCGCTCGCGCTCCTCAGGCTTGGGTCGCGATGAGCGCTTCTTTTCGGGACGTTCGCGCCGGCCTTCAACCTTGCCACTGGCGCGGTCATGGCCTCCCGCGCTGTCGGTGGGCGGGCGTGGAGGGCCGAAGTTCCGTTGTAATCCGGGTGAGGCACCCGCGGGTCCCGAAAAGCGAGGGGCTCCGCCGCCGGGGCTTGGGGGCCCGCCCAGGGGCCGCGGATTACCAAAGCGGGGAGGCACGCCGCCCGGGCCACCGGGCCGCGGTCCACCCGGCGCTGGCCTGGCCTGGGCTTCCTCGACAATCAATGCACGGCCTTGCACGAGGCGGCCGCCGAGTTTTTCGATGGATTGCTTGGCACCATCGTCAGTTGCGGTTTCAACAAAAGCGAAACCGCGTGGGCGGCCGGTTTCGCGCTCGCAGGCCAAACGGACACTGCGGACCTCTATGCCCTCGCTGGTGAAGGCCTCCTTCAGCTCCAGCTCGGTGACGTTGTAGGAGAGGTTGCCTACGAAAAGGCGAGTTCCCATGAACTGCGTTCCTCGAAATCCCAGTGCTACTGCGCGGCCGGGCGTTCACCGTTCACGCGGTCGCGGAGCTCCTTCCCCACTTTGAAAGTTGGCGTCCGACGGGCCGCAATCTGGATGGTCTCCCCGGTGCGTGGATTGCGCCCGCTGCGCGCCGCTGACTCACGAACAGCGAAGGCGCCGAACCCCCGGAAGTCTATTCTCTCTCCCTTGGCCAGGCCTTCGGCCAAGGCATCCAACAGGCAATCAATAGTTGCTTCAACCTGAGGCCGCGGCAGGGTCTGCCGTTGGGCCACCAGGTCCACCAGATCGGACTTTTTCATCGGTCGCTCNNTACCGTTCGGTACCAGATTCAAAGATATGGTGTCATATCGCTCATGGTCAAGTGCCGCTGCGTCTGCAAGGTGCGGATGGCGCTAGAGTAGCACAGCGCATCGCGCGACGCGGTGCGGGGTGGCACGAAAGTGACTCGCCAGCGTTTCGTGACGATAGACAAACCGTTTGGTGCTTTTGTCCTCAATGCTGCGCAGCTACGTGAGCCCGTTCTACGTAGGCGCGCGCCGCTGGGAGGTCAGAATCCGTCGCCGGGGCTTTGGCAATGAACGATTCCCACGCCTTGACCGTGCGTGAGACAAAGGCTGGATCGTAGTGCGACAGGATCTCGTAGC
>PMJE01000404.1 GCA_003157315.1 Myxococcales bacterium
AAGCTCGCCCGGAGAGGGTATCGAGCTGGCAAGAAAGTCAAACGGCAAAAACTCTTTGTAGGCCGCGATGGGACGGAAACCGGTCAGCGCGAAGAATGCCTCCGCAAACCGGGCGGTGTCTCGTGCGCGGCTTGTTCGGCCCTTGCTGGCTTTCGCAGCGATCAAGGGTTCTATCCTCTTCATCGCAGCAATCCGGCATACGTGGACGGCGTGTTTGTGTCCGAGGACATCTGCGCAAAGAACCCGGCGCGGGCGGGGAGNNTTCGAAGTGCTTCGCCACGGTCAAGCCGCCCATCAGGGTGCCCTCGTAAAGTACAGCATCGCCCGCGTATGACGTGACCGGCGGCGTGCCGAACGCGGCCGGCGCGGCGGGGACCCCAAGCGGGCCGTAGCCGCCAGCCTTGCTGGACAGCAATTCAAACCTGCCAGCAACGTTGAAGAGGTCAGTGAAGGCGTACTTCCCCATGGCCGCCGCCCCGACCCAGTACTGGCTACCGTTCTTCAAATAGTCAACGTTCAGGCCGACCGACGCCTGGGCGATGTCCTTGGTGACCACCCCGTCGAGAAGAATCCTGGTGACACCACCCGAAGCGGGAGCCTCCTTGCCAATGTAGGTGGTGACCGACACATTCAGGCCAAGATCGGGCGGGGCATAGGTCGCATTTGCGCCGAAGGTTTTGCCGATGTTGTTGTCGGGATCGTTGTTCCAGCCGTTGACCAGGCTGGCCTGCAGTTTGAGTGAAGGGCTAGCGGTCACGTTCGCACGCAAACCTGTGTGCAACAGGGGAACGCCGTAAAACAGCATCGAGCGGCTGTAGAGCCAGTTCTTGTTGGACTCGATGACCTCAGCGCTGGCCGTGGTAACGAAGCGGCCGGCGTCGAAGGTGAGCCACGTCGTCGGCTTGACCGTGGCGAAGGCCTGTTGTACTAGGAAATCATTGGCATACTGACCGGCAGTCAAGCCGCCCGGGACAGGGCCGGTGCCAGACGCGCCACCGCTATTCGCATTTATGATGGCGGCGGTGTGACCGGCGCCAAGGTCCATCCGGAAAGCGACGTATTGCGTATCAGCCCCGACGCCTAGCTTGGCGTAGTTGAGGGAGAAACTGTTGGCCGCAACGTCGAACTGACGAGGCGCAGACGGGCCCTGGGTCGATGGATTGCCGGTGAAATTGTACATGTAGTACGCATCCACCAGTGCCTCCCATGTGAATGCGATCGGCGGAGGCGTTGCCGGTGCGGCTGGTGCTGGCGGCTCGGCAGGTGCTGCCGATGCGGGTGGTGCGGCCGGCGCCGGTGCTGGCGTGGTCTGCTCAGGCGCTCCGGCTGGCGCAGCGACCGGCGCTTCTGCCTGCCCGAATGCTACCAGCGGAGTCAACCCAACTACGAAAGCGAAAACCGAGGCGATCGAATTGCGCATTTTCTTCTCCTTGATTGCGAACACCAAAGAGATAAGAGCAGACGACAATCGCGTCTGCAATAGGGGCGGGCGTGTATTTGCCCCAGTTTATCCCACGCGAAACCGCACGGAAACCTACCGTTCTTAACTGCGTTTCCTTGGCCGGGATTATGTGCCAGGGTGATCATCGTGTCCTCCCTTGGCCCTTGCCTGGGCTAACTGGCTGCGACCTGCCGGGGCAGCGTGCCCGCAGGCAAATCATGTTGGTGGTTTGAAAAGCCAGTCGGTCATAGAAAGTCAGGGCCAACCGGTTGCGGCGATCGGCGAGCAGTTGCAGCCGCGCAAGATTGTTGGCACGAGCCCAGTGCGCGACATCGGCCATCAACATGGTCCCGATGCCGACCCCGCGCAGGTCTTCCCGCACCACCACGTCCTCGATCCAGCCCGAACGCGTTCCTTCCGCCGTGGACACGACAACCTGAACCGTGGCCATTCCGACAACTTCTCCGCGGCTTTCGGCCACCGCCACGTAGGCGCGACCACGACGGACGGCACCCAAGAGCAGGCGCAGGCCACGGGCGTGCCGAGTTGGCCTCACGGCGAAGTCAGTTTCGATGGAGAACAACTGACAGAGGAGCTCGACCAACGTTGGCAGATCGGAGATGCGTGCAGGCCGACCTTTGACTTTCACGGCCTCCGGTGCACGAGAGAGCGGGGTGTGGCTGAGCATGGTCGGCTCATAGATGGAGCGTGGGCTTCGGGGTTGGACGGGACTGCAGCCTACTGATCAATTCGCGGGCCAGGACCAAGACCTCGTCGAGCGTGAGCGCTCGTTTGTCGTGCCTGGCACACTTGCGGATGCGGTCGAGGAGCTGCGCGGCTACCGAGCGTTCCAGGTGAATTCCGTGTCGGCCGAGAACGGCCATCAGCGCCCAGGTACCGGAATGCTTGCCCACCACGAACTCGGGCGTGGCCTGGCCTACCTCAGCGGGATGGATCAACTCGAAGCTGTTGCGGTCCTTTTCGAGGGCCGCACAGTGAATGCCAGATTCGTGGAGAAAGCTGGCGGTTCCCGTGACCGGCTTGGCAGCGGGAATCGGCCGCCGGGATGCATCTGCGACTATGTGGCCCAAGAGGGTCAAACAGCGGGGGTTTACGCCCGAGTCGAGTTCGAGAGTCAAGCGTGCCGCCATGACCACCTCGTCGAGGCTAGCGTTGCCCGCGCGCTCGCCCAGGCCGTTTACCGTGACGTCGGCTGAGCTTGCGCCGCCCGCTAGGGCCGCCAGGGTATTTGCGGTGGCCATGCCGAGATCGTCGTGGGCATGGAACCCGACAACCGGTCCGCGGGCACGCGCCACCACATGTGCCACCAGACGCTTGGCTTGCAAGGGATTGAGCAGGCCTACGGTGTCGGCTAGACGAATGCGATCGACCTTCGCCGCACAGGCCGCGTCGACGAAGGCTTCGAGAAAACCGCGAGTGGCGCGGCTGGCATCCTGGGCACCAACCGAAACGAAGGCGAAATGGGAGCGCGCTCTTTCGGTGAGTTGACGCATGAGATCCAATACCTGTTCCGGTCCGCCACCGAGGCTGCGCCAGTGCACCGGCGAGGTTGGAAAACTGATGTGTACCCCGTCCACGCGGCACTGCTCGGCGGCATCCAGATCGCGCACGTCAGCTCGGCACCAGACCGAAAGGCGTGCGCGCAGTCCAAGCCCGGCCACCGCGTTGATCTCGTCGACCTCGGGCTTGCCCATGGCGGGAGTGCCGACTTCGATCTCGGCCAACCCGGCGTCGGACAGAGCGCTGGCAATACGCAGCTTCTCGGCGAGGGAAAACACTACCCCCGCCGCCTGCTCGCCGTCTCGCAAGGTGGTGTCCACCAACCAGATGTCGGCACTGCGATGGTCGTGAAAGTAGCCGGTGGCGGGCAGGGTGGATTTCATTCGTGGCGTATCCGAAGGCTGGTGGGTTCGTGTGTTTTCGTCCTTCATCCGCAACCTTGTCCGGTGCCTGCGCAGCCGTTGCCGCAGCCTTCAAAACGCCGTGCCATGCTGGCCGGAAGGGGTGCATCGCGAAACAGCAGTTCCAGAGCATCCTCGATCAAGCCCTCAGCCTCGACTACACGCAGGCCGCTCGATTCCAGGGTTTGGCGAGGGCTGGGACCCACGCCGGCCACCAGCACGGCCTTGCAGTCGGCCAGTCCGGCGGCCAGCTCGCGCCAACGGCTAGCTCCTCCCCCCGCTGGCGGCGCCGCGCGATTTTCGAGCAAGCGAAAGCCACTGCCTTGCGGGGCGAACACGGCGAAGCTGGTTGCCTCGCCCAAATGACCATTGATGAGCAAACCCTCGCGCGTGGCGACCGCTATATTGGGGCGAGTGGCCGGTGTGGTCGAGATCGTCAGCTCAGCCGCCGCGCGCAGGGCGGAAAGCGACTCTTCCGTGTTGCTTTCGTTGAGCAGACCGCAAGCGTCGGCTCGNNAAAGGGCGTGCGTACAGATGGAAGAAGCGGCACGCAGTTGAACAGATGCGCTCCTCGGCGTTTCGCCTCGGCAGCAATGGCGGGGATCTGCCCGTCGTTGATGCCCGGGATGAGAATGGAGTTCACCTTGATCAGGATTCCGGTGCCACGCAAAGCCTCCAAGCCCGCCATCTGTCTTTGCAACAGTAGAGCTGCACCGGCCTCGCCGTGCAAGACGCGCCCGCCATCACGGACCCAGGCGTAGATGCGCGCGCCGGTGGCGGGATCGAAAGTGTTGATAGTGATGGTAAGGTGGCTCAGGCGTAGCCGCCGCAATTCCGCCGCGTGCTCGGCTAGCGCGAGACCGTTGGTCGCCAAGCAGAGCAGCAAGTCCGGGTGGTGCGCGCGGACCAGACGCAGGGTTTCGAGAGTGGCATCCAAGTTGGCCAGGGGATCGCCGGGACCTGCGATGCCGACCACAGCCACATCCTGGCGCCGTTGCACCAGCCCATCCAGATACGCCAGCGCTTGCCAGGGCGAGAGCACGACGCTAGTCACGCCGGGACGGCTCTCATTGGCGCAATCAAAGCGCCGGTCACAGAAGTTGCACGAAACGTTGCACGCGGGGGCCACGGGCAGGTGTACCCGCGCCCACCGCGCGCGTGCCTTGCGATCGAAGCAGGGATGGCCAGCAACTTCGGGACGATCGGCACCCTCGGGATTCTTGCGTATGACAGCGAGAGTATTCATGGTGTGTCGTGCTGCCGCGTGAAGGGAATGCGGCGGGTTGGTTCCATTGCGGACCAAGTGCAATTCGCTGGCCAGGAACTAGCAGAGGTATTTGCCGGGGAAAGCGGCGGCAAATCTGGCCGCGATGGGCCTCGTCCGACATTTGTGTAGGATTCACCCCAGGCAGGCTACCGGCGAGTAGCTTCACAGGACCGTGCGCACCCGGTAGTCGCCGCCAATAACCAGGTACTCTTCTTCGCCCTTGAGGATGCTCTCGGGCAGCAGGCGGCTGAAGAAGAAGACCTTCACCAGCGGCACTCGCACCCGCCAGACGGTGGAGCCGAACTCAAAGGCTCGTTCCTCATCCGGTATGAATGAGCACAGGTTGTTGAGACGCACGATGCGTTCGCGTCGATCGATGATGCGGACCGCGTGATAGTCGTCGGGGTCGCAGGTGCCACGATAAAGCTCAAACCACAGCTCGCCGGGATGCTGCCGTGCCAGCTCGTACTGGCAGAACGCATACAGCACGTCGAGCTGCGAATTGATGGCGTTGGTGCGCTCGCTGCCCTTCATCCGGTCGGTGGCGAAGGTCATCTGGTCTTCCGGATTATCCTCACGCAACTTGCCGCGATGGAAAGTCGGCGGAATCCCGATGCGGCTTTCCACCCACGCCTTGAGCACCGCCGCCTCGATGGAATTGGAATCCACGCCCCAGCCACGCAGAAAGCGCAGGTAGCTGTTGCGCAGGCTCTTGCGCGCGTTGTTGGTGTCGGCACCATCCCACTGATGCAGCAGGAACTTCACCGACATGTATTCGTTGAACACCCGCGCTCGCTCCGTCGCATCGTCGATAGTGTCGAGCTTTGCAAATAGAAAGCGGTTGGAGTGCCGTACACCCTGGATTTCAAACGGGCGCGGGGCTTCGTTGAATTCCACGCTGCCGATTAGCCAGGCAGGCAGATCGCAGAGATTCCAGGTGCGCCGCATTCAAATCACCACAGGCTGACCCTGCCCGAGCGGCGAGCGCTCGACCAGATGTTCCGATAGAGCCTGAATTTCGCGCACCAGCGCAGGGGCGAGCTTGGCGATCCAGTCCCTTGGCAACTGCGTCGGCCCGTAGTAGGCGCCCGCGATCGCGCCAGCGATGGCGCCGGTCGTGTCTGCGTCTCCGCCCTGGTTAACTGTGGCCACCAAACACTCCTCGAAGCTTTGCGTGGACAAGAAGTAGTGCAGAACGGTTTGCATTGTGTCGACCACGTATGCGGTGGAGAGCCCGCGAAACGGCGTAAAGCGAAAGCTAGGAAATTGCGCAACCACGTATTGTACTTCGCGCTGCAGACATGCGAGCGGCTGCCGGGTGCAACCCATGTGAATCAGCCGGCCGATCAACACGCACGCGGCATCGGACAGGGGATGATTGTGGGTGATGTGGCCCTGTTCCACGGCCCAGCGTTCGAGCAGGCGGCCATCGGCCAGAGTTGCCAGCGCCACGGGTGCCACGCGCATGGCGGCTCCGTTGCCGGCATCGCCTTCATTGAAGGGACCGGCCAGGGTCCCGTGGTTGATGTAGCGGGCGATGCCGCGACGGCAGGTGTTGCCCACGTCGACTGGCCAGCCTTTGAACCAGGCCGCGAAACGTCCGGCAATGTCGGCTGGTGACCAGCCCACGGTTGCCAAGGATCGGGCGATGCACAGGGACATCTCTGTGTCGTCCGTGACATCGCCTGGCTTCAGCCTTAGCCAGCCGCCACCGACGATTTTGCGAAGCACCCCGTACTGGGCACGAATTTCGGATGGCGTGCAGAACTCGACTGTGGCACCCAAGGCATCACCCAGCGCGGAGCCAAGCAGAGTTGCATAGGCGCGTTCACGCACGCCAGCCAGAGCGTCGGACGAAGTGAAAGCTCCGGTGGACAGCACCGGGGTGCCTCACAGATAGGAGAAACCGACGGGCGAGGCATCTTGCTGGCGCTGCAAGAGAGCGTTCACTAGTTCGTCGAAAAGCCGCGTNNCGATCGTGGATGGGAAATCCGATGCGCAGCAATGGGATGCCGAGCGCGTGCGCGAGCCGGTAGCCCTTGCTGCTACCCATGAGCAGATCGGGCTTGTGGCGCTCGCAGGCGGCGCCGATGGACTCGAAGTCGGTGTCGTCGAGCACTTCGTCGACCGAGCCAGCGGGCAATCTGGCCAGGGCTTCTGGCAAGGCGCGATTGCGCGCTCCGGTCGCACAGAACACAGGGCGGCCACCGATCTCCAGCAGGAAGCCGGCCAGCGCAGCCACGAACTCCGGGTCGCCATAGAGGCCCACGCGCGC
>PMJE01000430.1 GCA_003157315.1 Myxococcales bacterium
GAAGGTGGCTTGGACGTCCACGCCCGAAACCAAACGGTCGTCATGCCAACGCGCGCCGCTACGCAACTTGAGAGTGATGCGCTCACCGTCGGCCGAGACCTCCCAGCTCTCGGCCAGCCCAGGCCGATATTGGTTTTCCCGGCACTCGATCAGGGTTTCGTAGACCAGGTTGCCCACCACGCGCTGGATGACTTGAAGTTGGTCCTGCAGGGGGTTGAGGTGCGGCGGCTCGGCTTCGAGGTGGACGTGGAGCGTCCCGCCATATGGGTGCGGCCGGGAGGGTCTGGGGGCGATCTCGGGCAACTTGACGCCGGCTGACGGGCGGATGGACCGATAGCTGCCCGGGGCACCCCCGTCATCGTGTCGTGAAACCGTGGTGGCCGGCCGGCGCGGACTGCTGTGGTGCCGGGTGCAAGCGACGCAGGCCAGCGCCACCAGCAGGGGCACGAAGGTGGCTCTCAGGGCTTGTGGCCCGCAAATGCCCATGTTATGCAGGAGCCTCACGTAACGGCCGCGTAGTCGGCGGCCATTGGCCTTCGAAGAGGGGAAACTCATGCTCCGAATCTCCATGGTATCGGTCTTCACGATGGCTTCCCTGGCGTCCGGTGCGGCCCTGGCTCAGGGCCAAGCTCTCCCGCCGATGAAGGTCAATCTGCCGCCCTCGCCCAGTTTCAACGTGTCGAGTGCGCCAGTCCAGTATCCAACTGGCGAGTTGTCGGTGTTCGGTCTGCGCAAGCAGAAAGACAAGTACATGGACAAGGACGTGCGGGTCAAAGCCTATCTGACCGAGGTCTATGAATGCCCGGCCGAATTGCGCAAGTGCAACGATGCACTCTTCGAGAAGCAGAAGGCCGAAAAGAAGAAGGCCATGAAGAAGGGTGGCGATGCGCTGACCGCGCCGGTCGCGGTTGACCGGACGGGTTGCCGGCCTTGCGACCAGCCGCACTTCTTCGTCGCGGATAGCCCAGGCACCAAGCGCGAGCGCGCCCTGCTGGTGGCCGACTACCCCATCAAAGACTGGGACACCGGCGATCTCAAGCCGCTGACCGTCAAACCAGGCGAGCAGGTGATCGTGACCGGCACCTTCTCCATCAACTCGATCACCGGGTTTGCCGCGTCCAATGGGCTCATCATCCACAAGAAGCTGGAAGACCTGCAGGGCAAGCTGCTGGCCGAGGGCAATGCGGTCCTGCCGCCCGAGGCGCANNACCATCCAGCTCGAAGGCCAGGCGCCCCAGGTAGTGGGCTGGGCTGCACACCAGAAGGGCGAACAGCCCAAGGGCGACAAGTCGGTTCCCGGCGGCAAGAAGAAGTAGAACCAGTCAGTGTGCCGCGCCCCAGTTGGCGCCGGCGTGCACGTCGACCACCAGGGGGACGCGCAGGGCATAGGCTGACTCCATCACCCCCTTGACCCATGCGGAGAAGGCCGCGACTTGCTCCGTCTTGACCTCGAAGACCAATTCGTCGTGGACGGTGAGCAACATGCGCGCGTCGGGGAAGCGAAGCATTTCTCGGTCCACGCGGATCATGGCCAGTTTGAGCAGGTCGGCAGCCGAGCCCTGTATGGGCGTGTTGCGGGCGATGCGCTCGGCGTAGTTGCGTTCCTGGGAATGGCTCGACTTGATCTGCGGCAGTGCCCGCGTGCGCCCCAGCAGCGTGGACACCGAGCCGGTGCGTCGCGCCTGGGCGATGACCTCGTCCATGTACTGGCGCACGCGCGCATAGCGCTGGAAGTAGCGTTCAATGTAGGCGTGCGCATCGGCGCGCGCGATGTGCAGGGCCTGGGCCAGCCCGAAATCGGTCTGCCCGAAAACCAGGCCAAAGTTGATGGCCTTGGCGATACGACGTTGCTCGCTGGTGACCGCGTCGAGCGCCACGTTGAACACCTCGGCGGCGGTGCGCCGGTGGATGTCCTGGCCGGCGGCAAAGGCGTCGAGAAAGGCCGGATCCTGGCAGAAATGCGCTAGTACGCGTAGCTCAATCTGCGAGTAGTCGGCCGACACAATCTGATAGCCGGGATCGGCGACAAAGGCGTTGCGGATGCGGCGGCCAAGCTCGCTACGGATGGGGATGTTCTGCAGATTGGGATCGCTGGAAGACAGGCGGCCGGTGGCTGCCACGGCCTGGTTGAAGCTGGTGTGCAGACGGCCGGTGCGTGGGTCGACCAAGGCGGGCAGGGCATCGATGTAGGTGCCCTTGAGCTTGGTCAGACCACGGTACTCGACCACCTTGGCAGGAATCGGGTGCAGGGCAGCCAGTTCCTCCAGCACGTCGGCATCGGTCGACGGGCCGGTCTTGGTCTTGCGGATCACGGGCAGGCCCAGCTTGCCGAACAGCACCTCGGCCAGTTGTTTGGGCGAGCTGATGTTGAAGGGAGTGCCCACGGCCGCATGGATCTCGTGTTCGAGGGCCTCGATTGCCCGAGCCACTTCGTTGCCGAGCTGGCGGAGAAAATCGCAGTCCACTCGGATACCCCAGCACTCGATGCGCGCCAGCACCGTAACCAGCGGCAACTCGACCTCGCGGTAGATTTTGCTCAGGCCCAGGGGCTCCATCGCCTGTTCCTGGCGACGGGCCATGGCCAGCGCGGCCCAGGCCTCGCTGCCGAGGTGTCGGCCGGCCTCCTCGATGGGAACCTCACCGGCCGGTCGTGCGCTGCGACCGCTGCCCAGCCAGGTTGTCCGCGGAGTCACCTCCCCTGTCCCATCCGCAGCAGCGAGATCCACCAAATCATATGGCGCGCGCCCGGCATCGAGCAGATACGCGGCCAGCATCGCGTCGCCGGCCAGCCCGCCCAGGGTGACTCCGCGTACACGCAGGAGAACGTCGAGCAGCTTGGCGTCGTGCATGTACTTGCGAATCTCCGGGGATGCCAAGAGCGGGCCGAGTTCCGCCAAAGCCTCTTTCGCAGACAGGGTAGCCGGAGCACCCAACAGGCGATGACCAAGGGGCAGGTAGAAGCGGGCACCGCTGCCCAAGGCGAAGGCCAGCCCGACGAGAGCTGCGCGCGGGTACGGCTGGCCCTCGGCCAGCACAGCCAGGCCGCAGGCCTGCCCGGCGCGGAGTGCGGCGCACAGACGATCGAGGCCAGCGCGGTCCACGATGATCTCCGGCGGTAGAGGCAGCGCAGTGATCTCGGGCGCAGCGACGGAGCCGGTGGCCGGCGAGGGCGCGCGCGAAGCGCGCGGGGTGGGCAGGGTGGCGGGCTGTCCCGAAGTCCCCGAAGGGGGAGCCGGCGTCCGGTCCCGCGCCCGATGGCCGGTGCCGGATTCGGCGAGGGCGCGCGCGAAGCGCGCGGTGTGGGTAGGGNNAAGTCCCCGCAGGGGGAACCGGATCCGGCCCCGGATCCGGCAACCGGAACCAGTCGCGGATCCTCAAGAATCGGTACTGGCTCAGACTCGCTACTAACATGGGAACCCTGGTAGGGTTCCCATGCCCTCCCGCGATGGTGCGCCGCCGGCGGAGCCGGCGGGCTCCCCACGCGACTAGCCTGCGCTGCCGCTCGCGCTCCATCAACCTGCGCGAGCAGCCGCGCGAACTCCAACTCCCCGAACAGCTCGGCCAGGCGGGCTCGGTCGGGCTCAGCGCGCTGCAGGTCGCGCACGTCTCGGCCGAGCGCCACGTCTTCACGCAAGCGGATCAGCTTGCGCGAGATATCGATGGCGTCGCGGCTCGCCGCGATGGCCTGACCCTTCTTGCCTTTGATCTCGTCCACATGGTCAATCACGCCCTGGATCGAGCCATACCGGCCAATCAGGTCGGCCGCAGTCTTGGGTCCGATGCCTTCGACGCCGGGCACGTTGTCCACGCTGTCGCCCATTAGAGCCAAGAGGTCGCCCAGCCGATCGGGCGCGACGCCGAACTTCTCCTGCACCTCGGCCGGCCCCAGTAGCTTGTTCTTCATCGTGTCGAGCAGCTGGATCCGATCGGAACAAAGCTGCATGAGATCCTTGTCCGAGGAGCAGATCACCACTCGCAAGCCGGCCGCCACGGCTTGGCGTGCCACGGTTGCGATGGTGTCGTCGGCCTCCACCCCCGGCACCGACAGCACCGGCAGTCCGAATGCCTCCACCACGCGGTGAGAAAGCCCAATCTGCGCCGCCAAGTCCGCCGGCATGGGTGGCCGATTGGCCTTGTACGCGGCGAATATCTCGTCGCGGAAGGTCGGGCCGGGCGCATCGTAGATCACGCAGAGGTGGGTGGGCCGCCAATCGCGCTCGATACGCAGCAGCATCTGGCACAGCCCGTACACCGCGCCAGTGGGAAGACCCTTGCTGTTGGACAGGGGCGGCAGGGCGTGAAAAGCGCGAAACAAAAAATTGAGCGCGTCTACGATGTAGAGCGTGCCATCCATGATGCAGAGGAACCTACTACGAACCGGGCCGCAATTCCGCTTCACGGTTGGTTTTTCGGGTTAGTCTGATGGAGCACGTGGCGTCCCCTGTCCGACGAAGAATCCTCAAGTTGAGCGGCATCGTGCTGGCCAGCCTGCTGGGCCTGGTCAGTGTGGCCGTGGCAGGTGCGGTGTTCTTTCTGCAAGGCGAACGCATGGGCGCCTTCGTGGGCAGGGTTTTGCCCGAGATGCGCGGCAAGCTGGAATTCCGGTCAATTCGCTGGCCGGCGCGCCTCTTGCTCGACATCCTGGCCAAGCGCCCTACCCCGTTTTTCGTCGATGGCGTGAAGTTCTTCGACCCCGAGGGCACCGTGGTGGTGGACGTGCCCCACCTGGAGGTCAAGATCGAACTCCATCAGCTCATCAACGGCGCTGGCCTCTTCATGCACGACCTGGAGGTGGGACCGAACTCCTACTGGCGCTTTGGTCGCATGCAGAAGACCAAGAAGGGCATCGGCTTTCTCGCCACATTCGATCCCAAGCATCCCTCGCCCCCGGCACCGCCGGGCGCCAAGCCGGGAAAGGGTTTCGCGGTTCGCATCTTCAACGCCCAGCTCAACGGAATCCGGGTGGTGTTCGATTTTCCGCATGTCTGGGGTTTCGACTTGCGCGATTTGCACGCGCCCGCATGGCTGCAAGTCGAGGACGGTTTCTGCGGCTGGGAAGCCGTGGGGGTTGAAGCCCGCCAGGGTGGATACCTGACCGTGCTCGACCAGGTGTTGCCATTTGACAGTGTGAAGGTGAAGCAGGTCGCCACCCTGCGCGAATACTCCGACGACATCTTCCTTGATCTGACTGCGGGCAAGACCGGGCACACCACGCTGGTGGGCAAGGGCTTCTTTAACGGCATCTATGCCGCCGAGTCAGTGTCCGCGATTCACATGCACACCGAATTCCAGGACGCCGCGGATGCTCTGAATGCGGTGCTGAAGCCGCTGAACATCCCTGGACTTCACTTGGGCGGTGCAGATGCACGCGTGGCGGCCGATCTCATGGGGCCCTACGTGAGCATCGCCATCAACACTGACATCTCCGGTCTGGATGCCTCCTACGGTAAGTACGCTGTGCAGAATCTGGTGCTGCGCGCGGGCATGCAGTTCGATCCCAACTCCAAAGCATCGGCGCCCAACACCAAACTGCAAGAGCTGTCGTTTTCGCCGCCGGGCGGGGGGCGGTTTTCGATCAAGGCGGAACTTATGGTCCCGAAGCTAAAGACACGGCTTAGCTTTGACCATTTCACGGTGGACAGCTACCTGCCTGCGGGGCTGCGCAAGCTGGCCGCGGGCAAGTTGCACGGCCAGTTGTCAGCGACGGCGGAATTCGATGAGACCATGTCCGCGGTCAAACGAGGAAACTTGAGCGGCCTGGATCTTTTTTTCCAGCGCACAGGCAAGAAGATGTCGTTGCCTGCATGGTTGCGGCTCCACGGTCAGGCCACGGCTTCGCCCGCAGAGGTCAGCACATCGGGCCTTCACATTGAAGTGCCAGGCGCAGGTGTCGAGGTAAAGGGCAAGGTTGAGCTGGCCAAGCGCTTGCTGGCGCTGGGCCTGCGCGCGGGCAGCACGAACCTGCCGCGCCTGCTCGCTTCACTGGGCCTGCCGCCCCTGGCGCAGGAGGCGTCCGTGGCGGTGAACCTGGCCGGCAGCATGGAGCAACCGCGCGCCAGCGGCGAGATCGAGGTCAAGGGCATCGGCGGCGAAGATGGCATCCCCTCGGTGCCGTCCTTCGAAACGAGGTTCCATCTGAAGGACGGTACGCTGCAAGTGGATTCCTTGGCCGCTGAAGTGGCCGGTGGCACTCTGACTGGCAGCGGGACGCTCAAGCTGTTCGAAAAGACCGTGCACCACATGCTGCGCTCGCCGAACCTGGAATTCCGCCTTGCAGGCACACAGATCGACTTGGCGTCTCTCATCATAGGCGGTCTGGTGTCCGGCAGGATCGCTTTCGTGGTGACCGCATCTGGCCCGCTCCGTCGACCGAAGATTCGTCTCGAGATGCCGGCTGGGGTGACTGCGCACGTGCTGGGACAGAGTTGGCAACTGGGTAGTATCGACCTGGAGGTCGACCAAGAAGGCGTGGCGGTGCGCCTGCTGCAGGCAAGCAGCAAGACTGGCGGCGAGATCCAGATCGAAGGCCACATGCGCTTTGTCCCCAAGGCCATGCCGATGCAGTGGCACCTCAAGGTGACGGATCTGCCCCTGGCCGCGGCACTGGCGGCTGCCCAGATTGACGTGCCGGTGACCGGCCAGCTGTCCGTTGATTTGCGCCTGTCAGGCAGCAGCAAGGCACCCCTGGTTTCGGGCAACATCGGCCTTGCCGGGGTGACCGCCATGGGTGTGGCACTCGGTGATGCTACCCTGACCCTCGACGCGATGGAGTCTGGCGTCGCGGTCAAAGGCACGCTTTTCAATCGCTTCACCGTCGACGGCACAGCCCAGCTCAACCCTGCTGGTTTGCGCGCCAATGCAAGCCTGTCTTTCACCCACTTGGTGCTGGAAGACTTGGCTTTGCAGCTTCGGGGCAACCGCGAAATCGCGGACCTGGTTCAGCAGCTGAAAGATCTCGACGCTCACGCCGTTCTGTCGGGACACGTCGGCGTCGAGGTGCAGCCGGGAAAGCCCTTTGCCATTCAGGCCGTGCTGACTGAGTTGACGGCGTCCATCAGGCAAGAAATTACCGAACCCGGTGGTCAGGTCTCGACCCACCGGATCGGCCTGCGCAACGACGGCGAGTTGCGGGCCTCCGTCGCTGGCGATCACATCGCGTTGGCTCAAGCCAGCTTCATCACTGACGCCGGCCGGTTCAGCGTGACCGGCGAACTACAGGGCGAATCGCTGCGTGCGGTGCTTGCGGGTCAACTTGACCTGGAGTTCCTGCAACCGCTCCTGCGCAAGAAGTTTCAGAAACTGGGAGGCGCTGTCAGTCTGGAAGCGAAGGTGTCAGGGACCATGACCCAGCCGCTGGTTGACGGCACCCTTGCCATCGCCCGCCCGATCAATGCCGTGCCCGCAGGGTTCGGCTCCGCGATCGCGGTGCCGTCAGGCGCAGTCCGCCTGCGATCAGATGCGGCAGAACTCAGAGACCTGGCGGTATCAGTGGGCGGGGCCACGCTCCGTCTGAAAGGCCGTGTCGGTCTGGGCGCCAACTTCATGCCCAGCAGCTTGGCCGTGCAGGCCAACGGAGAAGTGAGCGCCTCGCTGCTTGAATCGTTGGTGCCCGACGCGGTGTCGGACGTGTCCGGCCGCGCGCGCATCGACGCTCAGGTATCGGGAACCCTGAGTCGGCCCAACCTGTCGGCGCGCATCGGTCTGGGCGAGATCCAGATGCGCTTGCGTGGCATCAGCGGCAAGGTGGAGGTGGAGAGCGGCACCATCGAGCTGTCGAGCCAAGAGTTGCTCTTGCGCGAGGTCAAATTGCGCATCAACGATGATGGGCGCCTGCTCATCGGCGCCGGGGCAAACCCCGGCCGCCTGCGTATCATCAGCTTGCGCCCCAAGCTAGTTCTCGGCAAGGTGAGCCTGCCGCTCAAGGGTGAGCGTCTGGGCTACCGGTCGACGGCTATCGAGATCGATGATCTTTCTTTCGCGCTGGAGCTGACCGGTGACGTGCAGGGCTCGCTCAGCCTGGGCGGCGATGTGCGTCTGGTTTCCGGGAGATACATCCAGGATTTCAATGTGCGCAACCTGATGCTCAGCCCGCGCATCGACGAGTCCCAATCGCGTCCCTTCTGGTATGGCGTTCCTCTGCTAGAGAACTTGGGACTTGGACTGCGCGTGCGCACTCTGGGCGACGGCTTCATGGTGCAGAACAACCTGGCGACGGAAATCTACCTACAGGTTGACCTACTCGTCGGCGGAACCTTGTCCGCGCCCACTTTGGCCGGCGATGTGCGGCCCACTGACGGGCGCTTTCACATCCCCATTCTGCGCGGCGATTTTGACATCACGCCGAACGTAAACCACATCACCTTCGTCCCCACCAAGTCGCTCGCGGTGGGCGATACCCCCGAACTCAATATCGACGCCACGAATCTGCTGACCGACGCTTTCGGGAACGAGCACACGGTTCAGATGCGCATCACCGGACCCATCAACCAGGCGGCCATCGACCTGTCGACCGCCGAGGGGCTGGACCGCAACCAAACCATCATGCTGCTTCTCGCCGGGCGGACCACTGATGACATCAGCTCGGGAGGGCGCACCCTTGGCATCAACGCCCAGAGCGGAATCGACATAATGGGCCAGGCCTCGCGCGATGCCGTGGCCAGCCTGGTCGAGCCCTATATCGACGACACTTTGCAAGGTCTGACCGGCCACAAGTTGAACCTGCGTCCCACCGTGGGTGCGGATGGCTTTGAGGTGAAGGTGCTGGCGCGCGCGACCCGCGAATTGAGCCTGGAGCTGTCCTATCTGCGGGGCTTTCAGACACAGGAGCGCTACCGCGTCCAGGGCAACGCCTGGGTCCGGGACTACCTCACTGGCCGCCTCATCGGCGAGCGACTCACCTACTCGCCCCAGCAGGGCATTACCGACCAAGTCGGTGCTTTGCGCTTGGAACTGACCGTCGACTACCCGATTCGGTTCATGAGTCTGCCATGACCGGAATCTGCCAACCCACTCTCTGAGATCGTGCTGGAACTCTTGTTGCGCAAGACCACCCACGCCGCGCTTGCTGCCGCCCTGCTGGCCACCAGCCTGGCAGCGCGCGCGCAGGAGGGCGCGCTACCGGATGCCCGCGTTGCCGCCGCGGTTGCACGCATCGTTGCGGTGACGGTGGAGGGCGCTACCGACCCAGCCGGGCGCGTCGAGAGTCTGGTGGCCACCATCGCCCCGTTGGATGCGCCCTTCGTCGAATCCGGGGAGGCCGATCGGGTCGGCATGCCCATCGGTACGGTTCCCCGCCTGCAGAATCTGCTCAAGGCCGTGGGCTATCAGTCACAGGTTGATGTCCATACGGATGCGGGCGAGGTACGGCTTCACATCCACCTGCGGCCCTACGATCGGGTCCGCCAGATTTTCGTTTCGGGCAACCAGCCCATCTTCCGTCATGGCGTGCGCCAGGAAGAGATCCTCCGGCAGCTTAGCATTCGGAACGGGCAAGCCCTGCCCCCGGCGGGAGAGCGGCGAGACAGCTTTTTCGACACCGAGAGCGCCCGCGTGCGCGACTACCTGCGCACGCAGGGCTTTCAAGAAGCAGAGGTGCAAATCGTTGCCCACAGCACCAGCAAGGTCCCCGCTGCGGTCAACTTGGACGTGCGAGTGAAGCCAGGACCGGGCTATCCCTTGGGCAAGATTGTCGTGACCGGCAACCGCGCCTTGCCCGCCAAGGAGATTGCGGACAGCTTTCGCCACTTGGATTGGCACTGGCTGTGGCTGCGCCACGAACTATTCCGCCGCAACATCTTGCGTATCGACGAGACTGCTCTCGGCCGGCGCTACGCCAAGCTCGGCCATCCAGGCGCACGTGTTGCTGATGACTTTGACCCCAATTCAAGCGTGGATCACGGTGAAAAGGAAGTGCATCTCGGCATTCAGGTCAAAGAGCGCCGGCGCATCGAGTTGGCCTTCCAGGGCAATCACACCCGTTCGGCAGGCGCGCTGACGGGTGACGTCGCCGCAGCGTCGCGCGGCGTGTACGACGACGTCGACGCGGCCGAGGCAGCAGAAACGTTGGAAAAAGTATACCGCGAGCGCGGTCACATGCTGGTCAAGATTACCTGGCGGCGCGAGCGCATTGACGAGGACGCTGACCGCATCGTCTTCACCATTGACGAAGGCCCGGTTCTAAAAGTGCGCGGGGTGGAGTTTGTGGGCAATCGAGAGGTCTCGTCTTCCACCCTGGCGGAAGAGATTCGAACCAAGGAGTTCCCGCTTCTGGGGGCGATTGGCTTGGGCGAAGGCGGCTTCGCGACCCCGCGACAAATCGAAATCGACGTACAGAGACTGATTGACTACTACGAAGGAAGTGGTCGTCCTGGAAGCAAGGTGCGCGCTGAGATTGCCCCAGCGCCCGGGCAGTGGCGGCCGGCGCCCACCGGTCACAAGGCCGTCATCCCACGCGAAGACGAGCCGGTTTGGCGAAAGGCCAACGCGCTCTACCTGCGCTTTCTCATAGAGGAGGCCCCCTTGCTGTGGGTGGCGAACATGCGCTTTCAGTCTCTCGACCCCGCCACGCCCCTGCCCCGCGACCAAGATTTCTTGCGGAACTCGCTGCGCACGGCGCTGGGAGCGCCCTTTCAGCCAGCCCTGGTCCGCCGCGACGAAGAGCGACTCAAACGTCTTATGGGCGACGAAGGCTATCGCAACGCCACCGTCGAATCGCACGTCGAGCCGGAAGGCGACCACGTCACCATAGTGTGGAACATCAAGCTGGGCTCGCAGGTGCATGTGGGCCCGGTGTTCTTGCGAGGCAATTATCTGACCACGGAAGGCACCATCATGACCTGGGCCGAGATTCGCCCGGGCTCGTTGCTGACCACGCGGGCGGTGGAGCGGGCCCAGCGCAACCTGGCCCTGATCCAACTCTTCAACAACCCGAACCCGATCAGCTTTCCCAGTGAAGGCCCGCAACAACCAGTGGTTCCCATGGTGGTCGAGGTGGAGGAGCGACACGATCATTTTGGCATCGTGACCATCGGTGGGGGTATCTCCACCGATCAGAAATCGCCCAACTCCAGCTTTCCCGTCGGAGGATACGCGGCGCTCGGCTACGAGCACCGGAACCTCTTTGGCCACGGCTGGACCTTCACCTCCCAGGCAGCCTATGGCCTCTCGCTAACCCGCGCCAGCGCAAGCTTCCTGAATCCACGGTTCTTCGGCTCGCTCTTCCGCCTG
>PMJE01000454.1 GCA_003157315.1 Myxococcales bacterium
TCGCTTGACAAGCGCTCGTGTCTATAGAAATCTATAGGTATGCCCACGCTCTCCATGCATTTGCCCGCGCCGCTCTACAAGAAGGTCCGCGCGGCTGCCCGTCGCACCAAGCAGAAACCATCGCAATTCGCCCGCCAAGCGATTGAGCATGAGTTGCGGCGCGTTCCTCCTGCCGTGACCATGCGAGCGCTTGCCGGCACGGCGAGCCTCGTACCCGACTATGATCCGGTAGCTCCTGTGATTCCGTTGGAAGACTGGGGGCAATGACCCGGCCATGCGCCCGAAGGAGCGCTACCTTCTCGACACGCATGCAGCGATTTGGCTTGAGATAGAGCCCGCTCGATTGAGTACGTCCGTCCGGATTGCGCTTGGCGGTGCCGCCCCTGCCGATCTCTACATATCGGACATCACTCTGAGCGAAACCGCGCGCCTGCTTAGGCAGGGACGACTTGCGACCGCGGCAGATCCCGCCGACTGGCTAGAACGGTTTGCTCTCGGCTTCACCGTTCTTCCCGTCACTGCACCTATCGCCTGGGCTGCCGCTGCTTTCGAATGGGAACATCGCGATCCGTGCGACCGCCACATTCTTGCCAGCGCCGCTGCCCTCGACTTGCCGCTCGTGACCCTTGACCCGAAAATCTCATCCTTCGCCCCCACCGTGGGAGTCCGCATCGTCTGGTAGTTTCGCGCCCCCAGGGAGGTGCCTGACACATATGGCAGGGACACATATGGCAGGGTTCGCGCTCGCGTCCGCTCCTAACCCCTTCCCTTCCGGCCTCCGTGTCCTCCGTGCCCTCTGTGGTGAAAAA
Organism: Myxococcales bacterium; assembly: GCA_003157315.1. The sequence continues at coordinate 810 of PMJE01000454.1, forward strand.
ACTAACTTCTTCCTACGTCGAAAACCCGGCCCTCGGGTTGCGCACCACCTCCGGCGTCTTGCCTAGCGTTTCTCGGCGCGACAGGCGCACCTTGCCCGAGGCGCGGTCGATGCCGATCACCTTCACCAGCATCTCGTCACCCTTCCTGCAGATGTCCTTGCCCCTCTCCGCAGCAACGTTGTACAATGTACACATGTCGCGTTTTACCGCCTCGCAGGCGCGGCAAAACTTCGCACGCGTCTTGGATCAGGCTGCCGGTGGCCAGTCGGTCACGATTGAGCGCGGCAAGTTGCGCTTCCGCCTCGTCTTGGATGAAAGACGTCGAGCACTCCGGACAGCAAGGCCCGTCATCGAGATCATAGATCCGGCGGTTGCCAATGGGGACTGGACCTGGCGCCCCGGGAAGGCTGGTTTGTCCTTCAAGCAGCGGACCAAGGCGTGATCCTCCTCGACACCAACGCCCTTATCTGGGTGTACACCGGACACGCGCGCGGTCGAACGCTGGCGCGCGCGAGCAGCCTCTACATTTCGCCTGTCAGCCTTCTCGAGTTGGCCTTTCTGGAAGAAGCCAAGCGTATTCGCCTTGCACCCGGCGCCCGTGATGCCCTCAGCCAGGATTCGCGCTGGACCATCGACAACCCCATGTCCGTCGATCTCTTCGATGCGGCCGTCGACCTGAGTTGGACGCGCGATCCCTTCGACCGGCTGATCGTCGCCCACGCGCAGCTACGAGGCTGGCGCCTCGCCACCGGCGATCGGGTGATTCTCGCCGAACTCCCCGAGAAGTCCGTCATTGGCCTTTAGACGTCGTTGCCTTCAGGCGGCGATACATCCCGGCGGCACAGCGAAGTAGAATGGGGCGCAGATCCTCTGTGCCCTATGTGAGAAACAGCTAACTACGTCGAGAATCCCGCCTTCAGGTTGTGCACCACGTCCGGCGTCTTGCCTAGCGCCTCTCGGCGCGACAGGCGCACCTTGCCGGAGGCGCGGTCGATGCCGATGACCTTGACCAGCATCTCGTCGCCCTCTTTGCAGATGTCAATCACCCTCTCCACGCGCTTCGTGTCGAGCTCGCTGACGTGTACCAGCCCGTCGGTGCCGGGCAGGATCTCCACGAAGCAACCGAAGTCCGCCAGCCTTCTCACCACACCCAGGTAGAATTCGCCCACTTCTGGCTCGGCGGTCAGCCCCTTGATGATGTCGATGGCCTTCTGGGCCATGAGGCCGTCGGGCGAAGCGATGTGGACCGTGCCGTCGTCTTCCACGTCGATGGCCACCCCGGTCTGCGCGGTGATGCCACGGATGGTCTTGCCCCCCGGGCCGATGATGTCGCGAATCTTGTCGGGCTTGACCTTGAGGGTGAAGATACGCGGAGCGTACTTGTTCAGCTCCTCGCGCGGGGCCGGCAGCGCTTCTGCCATCTTGCCCAGGATGAACATGCGGCCGCGCTTGGCCTGCTGCAGGGCCTGCTCCAGGATGGTGCGGCTCAGCCCCTGGATCTTGATGTCCATCTGCACGGCAGTCACACCGTTGCGTGAACCGCACACCTTGAAGTCCATGTCGCCTAGGTGATCTTCGTCGCCCAGGATGTCGGACAGCACGGCCACGCGCTCACCTTCTTTGATGAGACCCATGGCAATGCCAGCCACCGGCGTCTTGATGGGCACGCCCGCGTCCATCAGCGCGAGCGCGCCGCCGCACACCGAAGCCATCGACGAGCTGCCGTTGGATTCGAGGATCTCGGACACCACGCGGATTGTGTAGGGAAAATCTTTCTCGTCGGGCAGCACCACCGACAGGGCCAGCTCGGCCAGGTGGCCGTGGCCCGTCTCACGCCGACTGGCGCCGCGCAAAGGCTTGGTCTCTCCCGTCGAGAAAGGCGGGAAATTGTAGTGCAGCATGAAGGTCTTGTCGAACTCGTCGCCCAGGCCCTCGATGTGCTGCGCGTCCTGCTTGGTTCCCAGGGTCGCGGTGACCAGAGCCTGGGTTTCCCCGCGCGTGAACAACGCCGAGCCATGCGTGCGCGGCAGAAGGCTCACCTCGCAGGTGATCTGCCGGATGTCCTCGGTGGCCCGCCCGTCGATGCGCCGGCCCGTGTTGAGCACCAGCTCGCGTAGGTGCTTCTTCTTGGCCGACTCGTAGACCTCCTTGATCTCAGAGTCACGCTCGGAAAATTCTGTCTTGGCTACTTCCAAGATTTCGCTCCCCACCGCATCCAG
>PMJE01000511.1 GCA_003157315.1 Myxococcales bacterium
CGGCCACCACCTCGCGCATGATGTCCTCGGCCAGCGCGCGCGTGTGCGGGTCGGCCATCAGCGCCCCGGTGTCCGTGTCCAGCACCACCGACAGGCCGCTCATCGGCACGTTCCACACCAGCTTCTGCCAGCGCGCCAGCAGCAGATCCTCCAGCAGGTCGACCGCGATGCCCGCAGCCGAGAAGTCCTGGGCAATGCCGCGCATGCAGTCGCTGACACCAGCTACTGCGCCGTCAGCCGAGTATTGCGCGAAACGAACCGCGCCATAGTCGGAATGGCGGATGTGGCCAGGGCCGACCTTGTTGGAACAAAGGAAACACAGAGCAGCCAGCACGGCGTGGCCGGGCGCGGCCCGNNGCCGCCTCCTGCTCGCCGCCCAGACCATTCTGCATCAGCAACACCACCCCGCCCTCCGCCAGCACCGACGGCAGCAGCGACGGCAGCAAATGATTGTGCGTAGCCTTCAGTGCCACAGCCGCCACATCACAACGGGGCATGTCGCGCACGTCGCGATAGGCCTGCACCCGTGGCAAGACGAAGTCGCCGTCCTTGGAGTCCACCACCAGCCCGTGCTGGCGCACATGCTCGAAATCGTTGTGCACAAGAAAATGCACATCGCAACCGGCCCGGCACAATCGCGCGCCGTAGAACCCGCCCAGCGCGCCCGTGCCCAAGACTGCGTATCGTCTCACGGGTTGCATGGCTTGTGAGTATAGCGGCCCCCTGCACTGCTGTCGCCGAACGTCGAGTCGGAAAGGGAACCCTGTTGATGCCGCAAGTAGGTACCTACAAGGGGGACTTCAGAAACGGAAAGTACGACGGCGCCGGAACCCTGTTCCTTCGGACAGGCACCAGCGCAAGCGGCCATGTGGATCTGCCCGCCAGCGTAGCACGATCAGCCGGCAAGCGGCGCGCGCCGGGCAGCCCTTCGCATACTTGACCTTGCTGTCCGAAAAGCCAGTATTGACCACAGGAATTGGGCTGCGATGACCAAGGACATTACGCCATAGACGACGGGGGACGGAGTGCAAGACCTATTCCCTCAAAGTCGAGTGCGCGTGCACGTAGCCCCGACGCGCCCACTCACGCACCATGCGGCCTTGTTGTCCTTGGCGCTGGCGGGCGCCTGCGCGGGGCCGGNNGCCTCGGGCGAGCCCTATGACCCCGCGCTGTTCACGGCGGCGCACGCGACCATGCCGATGGGAACCATCCTGCGAGTCACCCGCCCGCCCGACGGCCCTTCCGTGGAGGTGCGGGTGAACGATCGCTGTGGCGGCGCGCACGGACGGCAACTGGACCTGTCCGAGGCGGCGGCGCGCCGGCTGAACCTGCTGCGGGTGGGAACTGCCCAGGTCCGCATCGAGGTTCTGGGCCGTCGACCGATTCGGTGAGCGCACAGCGGCGGGCGGCGGTCTGGATGAAGTCGCACGCTGCGGCTGCAAGTTGCCCTGTTCCCTGTCCCACGATGTTCTATATAACGGCGTAGTGGATGCCCACGAGATGATCGATCCGCCGCACGCGTCGTCACCGCGCATGGGGGAAGCCCTGACCCGCGGGCTGAACCCAAGTCAGGTCGAGGCGGTGACCTATCCGGCAGAGCCGCTCTTGGTGATCGCCGGCGCGGGTTCGGGCAAGACCCGCGTGATCACCTGTCGGTTGGCCCGTTTTTTGTTCGAGGGAGCGGATCCGCGCCGCGTGCTGGCCGTGACCTTCACCAACAAGGCGGCGCGCGAGATGAAGGATCGCGTAGCGCGCCTGCTCGGCTACCAAGGCAGCAACCTGCCGGGGATGTGGCTGGGTACTTTTCACGGGCTGTCAGCCCGGCTTTTGCGGTTGTACGGCGAGGCAGTGGGCATTCGCAAGGATTTCGTGATCTACGACGCGGATGATCAGCGCCGCCTGATGGCGCGGGTACTGCACGACCTGAACATCTCGGAGAAGACCTTCCCGGTGCGGCAGGTGGTGTCCATCATCGACCGCGCGCAGAACCAGGGAATCAGCGCGGCCAACTTCGTGGCTTCGGGCCCGCTCGACAAAGTCATCGCCAATGCCTACCGCACCTACGAGCAGCGACTGGCTGCGGCCAACGCGGTGGACTTCGGTGGTCTTCTGCTCTGGGCCTTGCGTCTGGGCGGCCCCGACAGCTCGGCAGCGGCCGCGCTGGCCGAGCGGTTCGATCACGTTTTGGTCGACGAGTTCCAGGACACCAACAGCGTGCAGTACCGCCTGGTGCGCTTCCTCTCGCGCCGCACACGCAGTATCACGGTGGTGGGCGACGAGGATCAGTCCATCTACGGTTGGCGAGGGGCCGATATCCGCAACATCCTCGACTTCGAGCGCGACCATCCCGGGGCTGGCGTGATCAAGCTGGAGCAGAACTACCGTTCGACGGCAAACATCCTGCGCGCCGCCAATGCGGTGATAGCGCCCAACACCGAACGCCGGCCGAAGCGACTTTTCACCAACACCGCCGCCGGGGATCGGGTGGTGGTTTTCGAGGGCGAAACCGAGCGCGAGGAAGCCGAGTACGTCGCCGCGACGGTGCAGGCCGGGCTGGCCCAAGGAGCAGCGCCGCGGGATTTTGCCGTATTCTACCGGACCAACGGGCAGTCGCGCGTGCTGGAAGAAGCCCTGCGCACGCACGATCTGCCCTACGTGGTGGTGGGTGGCACGCGCTTTTATGACCGCGCCGAAATCAAGGATCTGATCGCCTATTTGCGCGTTTTGCAGAATCCCGACGACGCCGTGGGCCTGGCTCGCATCATTAATGTGCCGGCGCGCGGGATTGGCAATACCACGGTGGATCGTCTGTCGGCCCTGGCTCACGACCGAGGAATCGGGCTGCACGCGGCCCTGGAGATCGCCGCTGTCGAGCACGATGTCTTGGGCCAGGGACCGCGCCACAAGGTGGCGGCCTTTGCTGAGCTGCTGAAGTCTTTGCGCGCGGCAAGGGATACGCTGCCACCCGCGGACCTGGCGGAGAAAGTCCTGGAAGACTCGGGCTATCGCGATCAGCTCGCGGCCGAGAACACGGTCGAGGCCGAGGGCCGCTTGGAGAATCTGATGGAATTGGTGGCGCAGATGCGCGAGTACGAGCGCGAGGCCGAGGAGCCCACCCTGGCTGACTTCCTGGAACGCATCACCCTNNCTCATGACCGTGCACACCGCCAAGGGCCTGGAGTTTCCCCAGGTGCTGGTGGTCGGCCTGGAGGAAGGCGTGTTTCCGCATCAGCGCAGCATCGACGACGATGCGGCGGTCGAGGAAGAGCGCCGTCTCTGCTACGTGGCGGTCACCCGCGCCATGAAGCGTCTGCACCTATGTCGCGTGCGCTGGCGCCGGCTGTCGGGCCAGCAGCTGGGCGGTGTGCCCAGCCGCTTTCTCGGCGATCTGCCGGCCGAGGTGATCGACCATGTGATCACGCCGCGGCCTGCGTACCAGGACGAGAAGACCGATGGCGCTGGTCCCTGGCAGGGTCGCTGGAACCGGGGCGATTCGCCCGGGGCGATGCGCGGGCGTGCCCATGCTGCGCCGGTGGCCCAGCCGGGCGAGATCACCCGGCACTACGACCCAGGCATGGCGCGCAGCGAGGAGGGCGAACTTGGTCTGCGGGTGGGCGGCAAGCTGAGACACGCAAAGTTCGGGGTGGGCGAGGTGCGTGCCTGGCAATCCGTGGGCGACGATTTCAAGGTGACCGTGCGCTTTGCCAGCGTGGGCGTGAAGACGGTGATGGCAAAGTTCCTGAAGAGAATCTAGTGTTCGTGATCCCGCATGGCATCCGCAAAGCTTGAAACGGACCGACAAATGGTCGAGGCGGCCTTCTTGTGCGATCTGGTGCGCGTGCGCGAATTGCTGGCCGAGGGCGCGGACCCGAACGTGCGCGACCAGGAGGGCCGCGCGCCCTTGCACCAAGCGGTGCTGGGCAACAGCGTTGGTCTGGTAGGGCTTCTCTTGGAGTCCAAGGCAGACGTGAACGCGGCCGACGAGCACGGTTGGACGCCACTGCACTTCGCCGCCCAGGAATACTTGCCAGTTGTTGCGCGCATCCTGTTGGCCAAGGGAGCCGATGCGAACGCATGCGACGAAGAGGGCTGCTCGGTCCTGTGGCGCGCGGTTTTCTCAGCCGGCGGTCAATTCGACCTCATCCGTCTCTTGCAAGAAAACGGCGCGCGCGACGATCTGGCGAACTTCGCGGGCGAAACCCCGCGAGCACTGGCGGAACGACTGGGCCTGACAGTCTTCACTGCAAGCTGAACCGACCATCCTCTCGCGTCCGCCTAACGAAGAGGATGCCGGCGCCAGTGCCCGCGCCCAGGAGAAGCAAGAGTACGATCCACCCCTCGATTCGATACTTCCTCGTCTCGTACAGCCAATGGTCCATGCGTGCCCGTTCGTAGGTGGCCTTGGCGTCGATGTTGAGGCGGGTGTGGCGCCGCCAGGGGGCATCCTGCGAAGCACGTTTCCAGTCGTGGCCAAAGGGTACGTGCCGCATGAGCCAGAGGTGACCGAGGATGGGCTGGAACGGGCCCAGCCAGACCGTGGGATAGGTGTCCTCGAAACAGCCCTCGCAATACCCACCCTTGTCCGCGGTCACGGATGCGCTGCGATTGGGCTGCCCCAGCCACTTGGTGCGCGCGTCCAGGCCGATGCGAATGAAGTGGTCCCAGTAGAAGGCGTTGCCCAGAAGTTGCACGCAGAGGCCGACAGCCAGCAACGCAACCGCCAGCGAGCGTCCAGTCCGGCGCGCGCTGGAAAAGAAACTGATGACAGGAAGCAACAGCACGGGAATCGCGAAGACCGCATAGCGCGGTCCCCAAGCCCAGTCACCCGGCCAAGCGGGATAGCAGCAGTACAAAAGGATGACCGGTACAATGGTGGCGAGCATGGCCAGCACAGTCCAGCGATGGCTGCGCCAGAGACCAGGAAAGCCGAGTACCGCGAGCACCAGCGCTGGCGTGTACAGGAACAGGCTCTTGCCCGGGGAAAACAGGAAGCCCCACAGGCTGACGAGAACATTCTCCACCAGCACATTGCCTATTCCGGCGTAGCCCGTCTTCATGATCGAGCCGAAGCGGAGGTAGTTGTAGAGCAAGGCCATGAGCAATCCTGGCAGGAACCCCAAGGCTGCGCTGAGAAGTGGCGCGGCCAAGGAACGCAGGGCTTTCCGGTGCGCCAGCACGACCAGGAGCAAAGCCCCGGGAAACGACAGAGCGTAGATGTACTTGGTGTTGAGCAACAGGCCGGCCCACAGACCCGCGAGCAGAGCGGTGCGCCGATCGGGCCGTTCGACAAGCTTGGTGAGTTCGAGGAAGAAGCCGGTGAAACCAGCGATTTGGGTGATCTCGCTGAATGGGGAGCGGGCGTAGACCCAGACTATGCTTGTAGTCGCGAGCAGAATCGCGGCAAGACCGGCCAGGGGCGGCGAGGCGCCGTGGCGCAGACAGAGGCAGAAGAACAACCACGCCACCAACCCGCCCAGCAGGGTGCCAGCCAAGTGGCAGGCGAAAACCGCCGACAAATGTTCAAGTTCCGGGCCCGGGTGGAGGTGCCAGAGAGCGCCGCGCAAGGCCGCGCCTGGCAGGTGCAGCAGCGATGGGATGAAGGGCTGGGCCGCGTAGAACTTGCCGTTGCGGCCGGGCGGCGCATCCGAGGGCCAGCGCACGGGCACCGAGACTCCCTGCAAATTCACCATGGACTCGGCCACGTCGTAGATCGCCCGCGCGTCGCCCCAGGGCACCTCGCGACTCATGGACGCGAAGTAGAGACAGGTCACGGCGATGAACAGGTACACGCCCGGCCGCCATCCGGAAACCGCGCGGATCGCGCGACGAGAGACGCTGTGCAGATTCACCGGGCCGTTCACCCCCGCAAGAATGCCCTTTCACCCTAGTCGGGTCCAGTATCACGGCCAGCCTGGAATCGGAGTAGCAAGGAGCGGTGGCGGTGGCCGTGGCGGGTAGTCCGGTAGGGGCGACCTGCGGTCGCCCAGGTGGGTCCGGGCAAAGGCGGTGCCAGACGAGCCGGTGCTGCTGGTGCGGGCCGAACCGCGGCCGTCACCGAAGAACGCTGAGTCGGCTGCTGCGCTTTCCGGTTCCCGGGTCGGGCAGATTGAGCACCGATAGCGCACAGGCCACCTGCTGGGCGATGCTGACGAATAGCTGGGCCACCGGCGAGGTCGGCTCGGCCAGCACAACGGGCTTGCCCGCATCGCCGCCGCCGCGCACTCCGGGCAAAAGTGGCACCTCGCCCAAAAAGCGCACGCCTTCGCGTTCGGCCAGCTTGCGGCCCCCGCCGCGCGAGAAGATCTCGTCGCGGTGCCCACACGACGGGCAGAGGTAGTAGCTCATGTTCTCGACCACCCCCAGCACAGGGACCTGCACCTTCTTCCACATAGCCATCGCTTTTTCGACGTCGAGGACGGCAACCTCCTGTGGCGTGGTGACCATGACCGCGCCGGTCACGGGAATTAGCTGCGCCAGCGAAAGCTGTGTGTCGCCTGTGCCGGGCGGCAGATCGACCACCAGATAGTCCAGCTCGCCCCACTCGACATCGTCGAGAAACTGCTGCAGCAGCTTGTGCACCATGGGTCCGCGCCAGATGATGGCAGTGCCTCGNNTGGTGGACCGCGGGCTTGATCTTCTGGCCCGCGCCGACGTCGGGTGGCACATCGGGATTGCCCATCATCTGTGGGATGGAAGGGCCGAACACGTCGGCGTCGAGCAGGCCCACCCGGGCCCCTTGCTGCTGCAGGGCCGCGGCCAAATTGGTGGCCACCGTGGACTTGCCCACGCCGCCCTTGCCCGCCGCGATCGCGATGATGTTGCGCACCCCGGGCAGCCGCTCGCGCTGGGGGCCGGCTCGCCGTGCCACCTCGGCGGAGAAAACGATTTCGACGCCGGTGACGCCGGCCAGTCGTCCCACTGCCTCGCGGACCGACGCTGCGATCGCGTCGCGCGAGGGGCAGGCGGGCGTGGTCAACTGGAGGTTGAGGCGAACCTTGCCGCCCTCCACGCTCACCTCGCGTAGCATGTTTGCGGCCTGCAAGCTGCGGCTCAGCGCTGGATCTTTGACTTGGGCTAGGGCTGCGTGAACTTCTTCGACGGTAGGAATGGTGATCTCCTTCTTGGCGCTAACCCTTGCCAGACTTGGGGACCGCGCGAAGAACCAGCAAGGGGTCGGACGCATCGGGCAAGTGCGCATCGGGATGGTGGCCCATTTTGCGGCGCTTGACCGCCAGGTAGCCTGCGTTGTGCTGGTTTTCGCCCACCCAGTGTGAGACGCGATCCACCACCGTAACGCCGGCGTCTTCCAGTCCCTTGACCTTGAGTGGGTTGTTGGTCATCAGCCGCACCGAGAGGACGCCCAAGTCACGCAGGATGGCGCCTGCAATGTCGTAGGAGCGTTCGTCGGCTTCGAATCCCAGTGCCAGATTGGCTTCCACCGTGTCGGCGCCGCCCGACTGCAGGGCGTAAGCGCGGATCTTGTTGCCCAGCCCGATGCCGCGGCCTTCCTGCCGGAGATAGACCAGCACGCCAGCGCCCTCGGCCGCAATCTTCTCCAGCGCCACGTGGAACTGCTCGCGGCAGTCGCACTTGAGCGACCCCATCACCTCTGATGTCCAGCATTCGGAATGTACGCGGGTCAGCACGTGGCCCTTGCCCTGAATGGGTCCACGCACGATGGCCATGTGCTCCTGACATGGGCCCATCGGGCTCGGCCCGTTCTTCTCGCCTGCCTCATGGTACACGAAGAGGCGAAACGGTCCGTGGACCGTCGGCAGATCGGCTTCGGCATATCGAACGAGCTTCATGGCAGTGAAGCGGACAGGGTGGCTAAGCTACGAATCGGATCCGGGGTTGTCAACGCGGGTTCCCTTGGCCTTCTCCGCGCTACCGCGTCTTGCTTGGATCGTCGTCGGATGTCATCCTTTCTATTGAGATGTCCATTCTTCCCATTCTGCATTTTCCCGACCAGCGCCTGCGTGAGACGTCGCGCGATATCACCAGTTTTGATGATGATCTGAAGCGTTTGGTGGCGGACATGACGGACACCATGTATTTGGCGGAGGGTGCCGGATTGTCAGCTATCCAGGTCGGCGTCCCGCTGCGGCTATTTCTGGTGGACCCCGAGGTAGCGGGTCGGCCGGCAACCGATCCGCCCATGGCTTTCATCAATCCCGAGATCGTCCGCCTGTCAGACGAGGCGCAGACCGGCGACGAGGGGTGTCTTTCATTTCCCGGGATATTCGTGCCGGTCAAGCGGGCCATGACCGCCGAATTCAAGGCGCTTGACGTCGAGGGCAAGCCGTTTGTCGTCGAGGGCAGCGGACTGTTCGCGCGAGCCATGCAGCATGAGAACGACCATCTGGCTGGCCGTTTGCTGATTGACATGGTCGGCCCGGTCAAGCGGCAAATCATCAAACGCAAGATGCGCAAGGAAGCCGAGGTCGAGGCGACTTGAAGCGAGAAGACAAGAGCGCGGCCTAGCGAATGCCCACCCTTGTGTTGTCGCGGATCAGCTTTGAGGGGCGCCACGGTGCGACCCCGGCGGAGCGCCGGTCTTTGCGTCGGTTCGAGGTGGATGTCGAGATTGATGCGCCGCTGGAAGCCGCCCAGTCCACTGACCGTTTGGTTGACACCATCGACTACCGGCAGGTGGCCGAGATCATAATGGAGATCGGGACGGGCAGGACCCATCATCTTCTGGAAGCCCTGGCCCGCCACATGATCGACGCAATCGCGGCGCGTTTTGCCGGGGTGGCCCTGCGTCTGGAACTGCGCAAGCTCAACCCACCGGATTGCCCCGGCCAGCCCGCCCACGCGGCGGTTCGAATCGCGCA